>JAHEEC010000093.1 GCA_024640885.1 Bacteroidota bacterium
CGGGCTTATCTCTCTTGATTTTGCACAGGGAATGGCAATTCTCAGAACCCTGCCCGGGCATGCAGGTAGTATTGCCTATACACTTGATAACCTCGATGTTTATGAGATAGCGGGAACCATTGCAGGGGATGATACCATTCTGCTGATCCCCCGTGATGGTGTGACCCGTTCGGACCTGGTAAATCTGTTAAAAATAAGAATGCCGGGCCTCTTGCAGGAGTCCGTGCAATAAACGATTGATTTAATATGGTATAATATGATACAGAACATTGAAATAAGCATTGCCTCGAAGGCTCATCTGTCTTACGTTCCGGAAATTGAGCAGGCGCTCTACCAGGCATCCCTCCAGAAAGGAACGGGTATTGCTGTCAGAAGCAGCGAATACCTGAGCAAAAAGATTGAAGAGGGAAAGGCAGTGATAGCTCTTGGTAATGATGGCATATGGGCGGGCTTCTGTTATATTGAGTCCTGGGGCCACAACAAGTTTGTGGCCAATAGCGGACTAATTGTCGCCTCTTTATTCCGGGGAGCCGGATTGGCCAGCGAGATCAAGAAGCGGGCACTGGAACTGTCGGCAAGGCTTTTCCCCGGGGCCCAGCTTTTCGGTTTAACCACGAGTCTGGCAGTGATGAAGATCAATAGCGGACTGGGCTATAAACCGGTGACCTTTTCCCAGCTCACCGATGATAATGAATTCTGGAAGGGCTGTCAAACCTGTCCATACTACGATATCCTGGTGAGAACG
The DNA here is from genome assembly GCA_024640885.1 of Bacteroidota bacterium. Taxonomy (GTDB): domain Bacteria; phylum Bacteroidota; class Bacteroidia; order Bacteroidales. The sequence goes on from JAHEEC010000093.1 coordinate 746, forward strand.
AAACGGGACGACTGCCTCTGTACGGCCATGATAATGGATCCTGCAGAGAAACAAAAAGTAAATGGTGAGGCAAAAAACAAGGCAATAAAAGTGAATATCAATCATACCTGACAAAAGCAACATGGAGAAGAAAAAAGTATTACTGGCCTTCAGTGGTGGTCTCGATACCACCTTCTGTGCGGTCCATCTCGCGAAAGAATTGAATATGGAGGTGCACTCTGCCACTGTAAATACCGGCGGATTTACCCAGGAGGACCTGGATCAAACAGCTGCGCATTCGCTTATGCTGGGATGCAAATCTCACCAGGTCCTGGATATAACAGCGGATTACTATCTGCGATGCATCCGCTTTATGATTTTTGGGAATGTCCTGAGAAACAGGTCTTATCCCCTTTCGGTTAGTTCGGAACGAACCTTCCAGGCCATTGCTCTGGTGGAACATGCCAGAAAGAATGGATTCAATTATGTTGCACATGGATCAACTGCAGCAGGAAATGACCAGGTTCGTTTCGATCTGGTGATCCAGGTCCTGGCTCCGGAGATAAAAATTATTACCCCCATCAGGGAGCTGAAAATTTCAAGGGAAAACGAGATCGCCTATCTGAAAAAGGCAGGTATTGAGATGAACTGGTCCAAAGTGGAATACTCCATTAACAAGGGAATCTGGGGTACCAGTGTGGGTGGAAAGGAAACGCTGACCTCCTCCGATGAATTACCTGCTATTGCCTATCCCACTTCCATGGAAAAGACGGGTTCAGAAACACTCACCATCGGATTTGACCAGGGCGAACCTGTAAGTCTTAATGGTCAGAACCTCGAACCCCTGATGGTTATACGGGAGCTTGAGAAACTGGCTGCTCCGTGGGGGGTAGGCCGGGATGTCCACGTGGGTGATACCATCATTGGCATCAAGGGCCGGGTAGGATTTGAAGCCGCTGCCGCGCGCATGATCATTGATGCGCACCTGGCGCTTGAAAAGCATGTACTTACCCGCTGGCAGCTGCACTGGAAGGAACAAATCGGACAATGGTACGGAATGTTTGTACATGAGGCCCAATACCTGGAGCCGGTCATGCGTGACCTGGAGTCCTTCCTGGAATCCTCCCAGAAGAATGTTTTTGGTGAGGTTAGCCTCAGGCTGCGTCCATACAGTTATACGGTTACAGGTATAGAAAGCCCTTATGATCTGATGAATGCCTCCTTTGCGTCTTACGGAGAAATGAACCGGGCCTGGACCGCTGAAGAGGTGGATGGATTTACCAGGATACTGGGAAACCAGCAGCGGATCTGGTACGATTTAAATGGCACAGGCGATCTGATTGAATAAGGGATGAACTGGAATAAGGAGGATAAAATGAAAAATACAGGAATAATAGGAGCCGGTAATATTGGAATGGCCATTGCGAAGGGCCTGATAAATCAAAAAATAATCGAGCCTTCTCAACTGTTTCTTTCCAGGAGAAGGAATGGATTACTGGAAGGTCAGAAGAAGGAAGGAATTGCAATCACCGATAACCACACCCTGGTATCGGAATGTGATGTGATTATACTGGCGGTTTTGCCCGGACAGGCGAAGGAGGTACTACTTGATCTGCAGACGAAATTGCAGGGAAAGAAAAAGCTTCTGGTAAGTGTTGTCTCAGCTGTTAGTATCAGGGAATTAAAGGAGTGGTCCGGCAATCAGGCCGGGGTGGTGCGAATCATGCCCAATACTGCTGTTGAATTTGGCGCCAGCATGACTTGCATAGCCGGGGAGGAGGAAGAGGCCGTGGAACAGGTCAAAGCCCTGTTTGATCCGCTCGGGCAGACCATGGTCATCAAGGAGCATTTGATGCCTGCTGCCACCATTCTGGCAGCCTGTGGCATCGCTTTTTTCCTGCGTTTTATCAGGGCGGTCTCCCAGGGAGGGATCCAGATTGGTTTTCATGCCGAAGAGGCTGGAAAAATTGCAGCTCAGACGGCCCTGGGTGCGGCCGAACTTTTAATGCAAACAGAGAACCATCCGGAAACTGAAATTGACCGGGTGACCACCCCCATGGGTTGCACCATCTCCGGATTGAACGAAATGGAGCATTTCGGATTGAGCTCGGCCATGATTAGAGGCATTGTCAAATCTTATTCGGAGATCAGTGATTTAAAATGAGCAGTCAGTTTCCATATACGGAGCTCCTGCTGGAAATGCTCTCCATTCCTGCAGTAAGCAGAGAGGAAGAGAAGCGTGCCGACTTCCTTGAATCTTATATGAAGGAATTGGCCTGGCCGGTAAAACGCATATACAATAACCTGCTGGTTGGCGACCTGGATGCACCCGGAGCTTCTGTACTGCTGAATTCTCACATGGACACCGTTCCACCGGTTGAAGGCTGGGAGTCGGATCCCTTTATTCCCCTGGTGCATGGCGAAAAGATCCTTGGACTGGGGAGCAATGATGCAGGAGCATCGGTAGTGAGTATGCTGGCGGCTTATAATCAAATGAAGGATAAGCTCGGTAAAGGCATCAGGCTTTTGTTACTGATCAGTGCTGAAGAGGAAGTATCGGGAAGCAGGGGAATAAGTGCCGTGCTTCCCATGCTTGGCAAGCTTGAAGCTGTTATCGTAGGTGAGCCCACAGGGATGGCTCCTGCAGTAGCCGAGCGGGGATTGATGGTTTTGGATGGGGAAGTCCGGGGAAAGGCGGGTCATGCAGCCCGGAATGAGGGCGAAAATGCAATCTATAAAGCCATGAAGGATATGCAAGCCATTGCTCAGCTGGAGTTTCCAGAGCAATCGGATTGGCTGCCTGCTCCCGGTGCACAGGTGACCATGATATCGGCCGGAACCCGTCACAACGTGGTTCCGGACCTTTGCAGATATGTGGTGGATGTAAGAAGCAACGATCGGTACGGGAACGAAAGATTGCTGGAGATGATACGATCGGTTTGTTCCGGGGAGCTCATCCCGCGGTCCACCAGGCTGCTATCCTCGGGACTGGATCGGGATCATTTTTTAATGAAGGCCATACGGGCTGCCGGATTGGAGCCCTTTGGTTCATCGACACTATCGGATATGGCGCTGATTCCTTTTCCCTCGCTGAAGATGGGTCCGGGTGAGTCGGCCCGATCCCATACGGCCGGGGAATATATAAAAATTAGTGAACTGGAGCAGGGCGTGGAGGCCTATTGTCAATTCCTGCAACATATTGAGATATAAGAAAAGCGAATACAATGAAACTTTGGGATAAGGAAATAAATACAGAACAGGGAATTCTTGCATTTACCACAGGAAAAGATCCGGTATACGATCTGGAGCTGGCCCCCCACGATGTGATAGGATCCATGGCTCATACCATCATGCTGGCCGAAACAGGATTGATCGGGCAGGATGAAGCTGCCCGGCTTCTGGAGGCATTGGATCAGCTGCACAAGGAGGCAATGGCAGGAGAGCTGGTATTGGAGCAGGGGGTGGAGGATATTCATTCGCAGGTTGAAATGACTTTAACTGCCCGACTGGGCGATATCGGGAAGAAAATCCATACGGGGCGTTCCAGGAACGACCAGGTGATGGTGGACGTGAAGCTTTTTTTACGGGATGAGATCAGGGAGGTGGCGGAACGTACGCTGAAGCTGGCGGAGACCCTGCTGAACCAGGCAGGAAATCACAGGGACGTACTCATGCCCGGTTATACCCACATGCAGGTGGCCATGCCCTCTTCCTTTGGCCTGTGGTTTGGAGGCTATGCCGAGGCCCTGGCCGATGATCTGACCTACCTGCAGGGGATTTATACGGTGGTGAACCAGAATCCCCTGGGATCTGCCGCAGGTTTTGGCTCTTCCTTTCCGGTGGACAGGGAGCTGACCACTCGCCTGCTTAAATTTGACGAGCTTCATATCAGCTCAGTCAATGCGCAGATGAACCGGGGAAAAACCGAGTGGTATGTGGGCACCGGCATTGGAGCTCTTGCCTCAACGCTGGCCCGTCTGGCCATGGATGCAGTGCTCTTTATGGGACAAAATTTCCGTTTTGTTTCACTTCCACCCGAACTGACTACGGGTTCTTCCATTATGCCTCATAAAAAGAATCCCGATGTGCTGGAGCTGCTCAGGGGCAAGTGTAATCGCCTGAGCATGGTTTCTTCTGAAGTGTCGGCTCTTACGGGAAACCTGATTTCGGGTTACCACCGCGATTTCCAGCTGCTGAAGGAAATTCTTCATCCGGCACTGGACGAACTGAAGACCTGCCTGGAGATGATGAATTATGTGGTGGAGCATATGGAGGTAAGCAAAGACATTCTGAACGACGATACCTACCGGTATATCTGGTCGGTGGAGGAGGTAAATAAGAAAGTGCAGGAAGGGATTCCCTTCAGGGATGCTTACCGTGAAGTGGCTTCGGATATCGATACAGGCCGCTACAGGCCCGGCGGGGGCCATAGCTATACCCATATAGGAAGTATAGGTAATCCCGGACTGAAAGAGATCAGAACGAAATTGGAAAGAGCTTTTGGGAATTTTCGCTTCGTCAGCAATGAAGAGCTAGTCTTACGTTTACGCAATTATTTCAGCAAGTCATGACACACAGAAAATATTTAAAGGATAAGAAAAAGATCGTAGTCAAGGTGGGCACCAGTCTGCTGGCCTATGACAATGGGAAAATCAATTTGCACCGGATGGAAAAACTGGTCAGGGTCCTTGCCGACCTGATGAACAGTGGTAAGGAGGTGGTCCTGGTTTCCTCGGGAGCAGTTGGAACAGGTCTGGGAATGATCGGACTGGAAAATAAGCCGGACAACCTGGTGATGAAGCAGGCCCTGGCCGCCATCGGACAGGTGGGATTGATGAGGTTGTATCAGAAGTTTTTCGACGAGTATAATACAACTGTGGCCCAGGTACTATTGACCCGCGACGGGATCGAGAACAGCCTGCGCAGGAAAAATGCCAGGAATACGCTGAACCAGCTGATCGAAATGGGAATTATCCCGGTGGTCAATGAAAATGATACCGTAATTACCGATGAGATTGAGTTCGGGGATAACGATACACTTTCGGCAGCAGTGGCAACCCTGATCCAGGCCGATCTCCTGCTGATACTTACCAACACCGATGGGGTATTCACGGCCGATCCGCATATTCACCAATCGGCCCGGAAGGTACCCAAGGTGATGAAAGCCAGTGATGATCTGAAGGATATTGATGTGGAGGGTTCATCCAAAATGGGTTCCGGGGGAATGGCCTCCAAGATTGCGGCGGCAGAACTTTGCCGGGAGCACAATGTGGATGTGGTCATTGCCGATGGTTCTGATCCTTCCACCATCATGGATGTACTTCAGGGGAAGGACCTGGGAACCTTCTTTGTATCGGATGCCACCCAGATGGCCGGATAACAGGAGCTTAGCTAGTACCCAGTATAAAAATTGGAAAATGAAGGAGTTAACAGAGATAGGTAAACGAGCCAAAGCAGCCTCCGGTCAGCTGGCTCATCTGAATACCGAACAAAAAAACAGGGTTTTGACAGAGGTGGCTGATCTCCTGGAGAAATCTGCCCCAGAAATCCTGGAGGCCAATGCGGCAGATTTGAAGCAGGGGGAGGAGATGGGGCTCAAGGGTGCCATCTTTGAGCGCCTGACCCTTTCGCCTGAGAGGATCAAAGGGATAGCAGAAGGCCTGCGGGAAATTGTACAGCTGGATGATCCGATTGGCGAGATCGAGGAAATGAAGAAACGACCCAACGGTTTGTTGATCGGGAAAAAGCGGGTACCCCTGGGGGTGGTCGGGGTGATTTACGAATCAAGGCCCAATGTAACTGCCGATGTGGCGGGACTATGCATTAAAACGGGGAATGTATGTATGCTCCGGGGAGGCAAGGAAGCCTTTCGTTCCAACAATGCCATTGTGAAGATATTCCACCAGGCGCTTGTCGATTGCGGTCTTAATCCCGATATGGTACAGCTGGTACAGGATACTTCCAGGGAGAGTGCCCTGGCTATGATGAAATTAAATGCCTACCTGGATATACTGATTCCCCGGGGTGGAGCCGGCCTGATACAGGCGGTGGTGCAGAACAGCACGGTCCCGGTCATTGAAACCGGGGTTGGAAACTGTCATGTTTATGTGGATGAGACCGCCGACCTGGAGAAAGCGGTGGCCATAGTTTACAATGCCAAGACCCACCGCCCGGGGGTCTGTAATGCGGCTGAAAGTATGCTTATACATAAAAAGGTAGCCATGGAGGTATTGCCGGCTCTCGGGAAAGCCCTTAAAGAGGGAGGGGTGGAGATCCGGGGGGACAGATGGACCTGTGAGCTGATCCCGGAGGCCCTTCCGGCAACGGAGGAGGATTGGTCCACGGAATACCTCGACCTGGTGATCTCTTCTAAAGTGGTAGAGTCGGTGGAAGAGGCTGTGGATCATATCAACAGATACGGGTCCATGCATTCGGAGAGCATCGTCACGGAGAATTACAGTCATGCCCAGTACTTTCTCGACCGCGTGGATGCAGCTGCAGTTTATGTAAATGCATCCACCAGGTTTACCGATGGTTTTGAGTTCGGTTATGGTGCGGAGATCGGAATCAGTACACAGAAGTTACATGCCCGCGGACCCATGGGATTAAAGGAACTTACCACCAGCAAGTATATCATCTATGGTTCGGGCCAGATCCGGTAGGATCGTCGGGATCTGCCCGGATGCTTGATTCGCAGCAACGATGGCTATAGGTCCCCTTTGTGCTTTTTAATGTTCTCAAGAAACACATCAAAAAGATAGGCCGTGTCGGTGGGTCCCCCCGATGCTTCGGGATGGAACTGCGTGGAAAAGAAAGGCTTTGAGAGGTGCTTCATTCCCTCGTTGGTGTCGTCATTCAGGTTGATAAACAGGGGCTCCCAGCCTTTGGGCAGGGTCTTGTTATCAATGGCAAAACCATGATTCTGTGAAGTGATATAGGCTTTGTCTGTTCCCACTTCCAGTACCGGCTGGTTGTGGCTGCGGTGTCCGTATTTCAGCTTATAGGTATCAGCACCTGCAGCCAGTGCCATCAGCTGGTTTCCCAGGCAGATTCCAAAAATGGGTGTATCTGCCTGATAGGCTTTGCTAAGACTGTCAATGGTACTATTGCACTGTTTGGGATCACCGGGACCGTTGGAAATAAACAGGCCATCATAGTCTTCCCTGCTGATGTCGTGGTTCCAGGGCACCCGGATGACCGTAGTATCCCGCTCCAGCAGGTAGCGGATAATGTTGTATTTCACCCCGCAGTCGAGTAGCAGTATCCGGTACTTTCCATTGCCATAAATCTTCTTTTCACCCACACTTACCTGAGCCACCAGATTTTCCAGGTTGGGATCGTAAGTTTCGGGTTCCTTATCATCAAAAACCACTTTTCCCAGCATGGAGCCCTTTTCCCGCAGCAATTTGGTGATCAGGCGGGTATCCACATCAAAAATACCGGGGATCTTGTGTTGTTTCAACCAGTCGCCCAGGCTTTGTTCTGCATTCCAGTGAGAATACTCAGCGGAATAGTCCGAGATCACCAGGGCGGATATATGAAGCCGGTCCGATTCAAAAAACTTGTACAGGTCATTTTCCGAATCTTCTCTGGGAACCCCGTAGTTCCCCACAATGGGATAGGTGAGTACCAGGATCTGTCCTTTGTAGGAGGGATCGGTCAGGCTTTCAGGGTATCCGGTCATGGCCGTATTGAAGACCACCTCTCCGGCAATACTGCCTTCATAGCCAAAAGACTTGCCATGAAAGGTGGATCCATCCTCCAGGATCAGCCGAATTGCTTTAAACTCCATGTGCTATCAATTATCGTTCGATTCAATCTTAATCAGGTTGTTGATGATCTGTTCAGCCTGCTCCGGTGTGACCCGTTTGGCAACTATGGTCTTCTCCCGGTCCAGCACAAAAAGCTGCGGGTAGCTCTGCAGATTATATAATTGTCTGAATTCGTTGCTGTAGGGGCTCCAGCAATTGATCCAGCCAAACAGCTGGTGCTCGTTTACAAAATCGACCCACGTTTCCTTCCCCTCAATGGAATTGATCACATGGACACTGAGGACCTCCACACCCTTATCCTTCAGCCTGGTGTAGACTTCGTGCAGTACCGGTGTTGCCTTTTGACAATGACCGCAATCGGCTTCCCAGAAATAAAGAATGGTATAGGGGGCTTCGATGTCATGCATATAGAAGTCCTGTCCTATATGCGGATCCTTCTTAATGGTGGTATCTATGGCGGCCATTTCAAAGTGCTCATCAGGCACTTCACGCAGGATCAGGTTGGGGGCCTTCTGGCCGATCAGTGTGGGCTTGTTGCTGGCAAGGTTCTCTTTAAGCTTGGTCAGAAATTCCGGGCTGCTCCAGCTGGCATCAGGGATGTAGTAAAATTCAGCAATATGAAAATAAACCCCATCCATTCCAATAAATTTACTTTCTGCAAAATGATTGAACAGTGTGATCAGCATGTAGCGGTAAAGCTCATCATCCTTCTGGGATCCCTGAAGAAGATAATCTACAGCAACAATGAGCGAATCCGGATGCTGCGGTACGGCCCTGTTCAGGTAATTCATAATCTTCCCTTCGTAAAGAGGAGTATGTAAAAGCCTGATATTAAAGGGATCAAAACGATCAAAATAATGTTCCCGGTAATAGAAGAAGCGGATAGAGTCGTCGTGCCTGGGCTCCCCATTGAGTAAGTTTTCAGGAGGGAGCGGTTCCCTGGTGGCCCCAATAAAGCTGGTGACAAAAAGGGAGGGATGGTCTGCCTCTATCTTGTCCATGTAGCTTTCCATCTCCTTATTTATCTGCTTCTGCTGGTTCAGGAGGGCCGTACTGTCTGCTGCTGAAACGGCACTGAGATAGCGGGCGTTGAGCTGCTCCATCTCACCCTGTTTTTTCTGCAGGAAACTTTTATACTCCTGGAATATGCGGTTGTCTTCGGATTGATGGAAGGCAACTCCACTCGAAAAGTTCGCCGTATCGGCACGGATGGAAAAGGCCTGGTCATCACCCAGCAAAAGGTCAAAATAGTGGGTTGGATTAAAATAAATCAGGTAGAGCCCCCCGGTGAATCTGTCCTGCCCTTCAAAAATTCCGCGGCCGTCCTTATCCAGAACGATGGTGTCTTTGGGGATCATCCGGGAGGTAAAGTATTCACCCAGAATAACGGTATCGTTTGAGAGTCCCTGTAATTCAACTTCAATCCGGTAGCCTTGCGCTGACATGGAGGAGGAAAGAAGGACCACTGTTAGTATGGAGATAAACGCCTTTGGAAATGTCATCAAACTCGTCTTTTAAAATCGGTCAAAGTTAATGATTCTATTTTTAAAACATATTGTACAATCACCATGCCACGCTTATGTTAAAATCATTACCTTGTCTGCACTATGTATACACTTCTAGAAGCCCGGAACCTGGTTGAAAAACATATTCAAAACCTGAGCATTCCGGAGAATCCGCCCGAATTGTATGAACCGGTGAGGTACATTCTGTCACTTGGCGGGAAGCGTATCAGGCCTGCCCTGGTAATCCTGGCGTGTGACCTGTTTGAGGGTGATGTGGCATCGGCACTTATTCCGTCTATCGCCATCGAGGTCTTCCACAATTTCACGCTCCTGCATGATGATATCATGGATCGTTCAGAACGGCGCAGAGGAAGTCCGACCGTGCATGTCAAATACAATGAGAATGTGGCCATTCTTTCGGGCGATGTAATGTCCATCCTTGCCAGCCGCCTGATGAACCAGGCACCCGGGGTGGTGCTGAATGTGGTCCATGAAGTGTTTACCCATACGGCCATGCAGGTGTGTGAGGGACAGCAGATGGATATGAATTTCGAGGAGCTCCCCTCTGTATCGGAAGAGGACTACCTGACCATGATCGAATTAAAAACAGCTGTATTAATTGCTGCCAGCCTGAAAATAGGAGCCATCCTGGGAGGTTCTTCCCAGAGAGATGCCGAAGACCTTTATGAATTTGGAAGAAACCTTGGCCTTGCTTTTCAACTCCAGGATGACCTGCTTGATACCTATGGCGACCCGGCGGTGACCGGTAAGAATGTGGGTACAGATATTGTGGACAACAAAAAGACTTTTCTGGTGATACAGGCGCTGGAAGCCGCATCGGACAAACAGAAAGAGGAGCTTGCAGGATGGTTTGCCAGGAAGGATAAGGATCCCAAAGAGAAAATCAAAGCGGTTACGGCCATCTTTGATTCCTTAAATATCAGAGCACTTACCGAGAAGAAAATCCGTAATTATTACACCCAGGCGCTGAGCAATCTGGATCATCTGAACAGACCGGAAGAGCGAAAGACTGAGCTGTACAATTTCGCCTCTTTTCTTACGAACCGAAATCGCTGATTCCGAGTTCCAGCAAGAGTTCTTCCTGCTGGAAATTCTGCAGAAGGATTCTCAACTCCTCCAGCTGGAACATGGTATCATTGAAATCCTGCTGGATGGTGGACCTGTGCCTTGCTTTCATGGCATTGTAATAGGCAGCCTCTTCGCTCAGGTTCTGGTAGTGTTCCAGGAGAATCTGGTTGGCTTTCTCCGTTTCACCGCAAAGGTAATAGGCCTCAATAATTCCTTCATGGTGGATGACTCCACCATCCCTTGTTGGTAAGGTGATCCCCGTAATATATTGATCATAGGGAAGCACACGGGAAGGAGCCAGTTCCATACAACGGTCCAGAACCTCTATGGCCCGGCCCCTGTCTCCCTCCTGCAGCAATTGCATGGCAAGACGGGTATAAAGGCTTCTAAAACGAATGACCGACATGGTTCGAATGGTATTGTAGTCCAGCTGGACATCTTCTGCATTCATCCTTCCCCATTCGAATTGGTTCATCAGCCTGTTATACAGGGTGTCGGTATCAATAGCGCCCATGACCAGGATACTTTCATAGGGGCTCCGGACGGGAACCAGCCGGTAGGCCAGTCCTTCGGTTCGGTAATACTCTTCCAATCCCAGGGATCCGTCAAAACCACCGGCAGTATAGTAAATGGGTCGATTCCACTTGTTGGAAGTGATGACATCCAGCTGGGCAAGATTGTTTTTCAGGATCTGGCCATTGGGTTCCAGCAGAACGGGAAGCTGTCTTTCAACCCGGTGCTTATCCTCCGGATTTACAGTGCCATTAGAGAGCACTGTGGCTGAATCTACCTGGATAATCAACTGGTGTGTGGGAATGTAGTTTACCTGTTCTCCGCTACGCAACTTTACTTTGGTCTCAGGATTATCGCTCTTCATGAAGTTAAGCATATAGTCTGTGGTAGCCCACTGCTTGTGTTCCCTGACGAATATGCTGTTGCCCGGGATGGCCTCGTATTTCTCCTGGGGGATGGTAAAGGGCAGCGGCTCCGAGTCATAATTCTTCCACCGGGCCTGATCAATGTACCAGTCCATATTGAAAAGCATCATATTGACAATGCGGACATCTTCCCTGACACCCTCCACATCCTGGACATACCACAGGGGGAAGGTATCATTATCCCCAACGGTAAAGAGAACGGCATCCTTGCTGCAGGAATTCAGATAGTTCCTGGCAATATCCCTTGCCGTATAACGACCGGACCGATCGTGATCATCCCAGTTCTGACTGGCCATCAGTACGGGTACGGCCAGCAGGCTGATTGCTGTGGCGAGAATGGCTGAAAGTCTGCCTCCAAGTTTTGTATGAAGTACCTGAACGAGTCCGGCCACTCCCATTCCAATCCAAATGGCAAAGGCATAGAAGGACCCTGCATATGCATAATCTCGTTCCCGCGGCTGGTAGGGTGTCTGGTTGAGGTAGATGACAATGGCCACTCCGGTAAGGATGAACAGACTCAGGACCACCAGGAAATCACGGGGACGTTTATCCAGCTGGAAAAATAGTCCCACCAGTCCCAGCAAAAGGGGTAGAAAGAAATAGGTATTTCTCGCCGGATGATTCTTCATTTGATCGGGCAGCAATTGCTGTGGTCCGATCCTGGCCGAATCGAGGAATCCGATTCCGCTGATCCAGTTTCCGTTTAATACATTTCCATGGCCCTGAATATCGTTCTGCCGTCCGGCAAAGTTCCACATAAAATAGCGCAAGTACATGTGGCCGACCTGGTAGCGGATCAGGAACTCCAGGTTATCCAGGTAGGAGGGCTGTGCCGGATTTTTTATGGTCCCGAATTCCTGGTAGGCCTGCCTGTGGTACGGGTCTCTGCTGTACATGCGTGGAAGCAGCACTTTGCTTCCATTCATTACCACCTCTGGCTTGCGGTAGGCAATCTCATACCTGTTCTCCTCCTTATTCAGCTTGTAAACGGGTTTTTTATAGACCAGGTCCTCCACTTCTGAATTGTACTGGTGTCCAAGAATAAGCGGACGATCGCCGTATTGTTCCCGGTTCAGATAAGAGAGCAGGGCAAAGACGTTTTCCGGACGATTCTCGTTCATGGGAGGACCGGCCAGGGAGCGAATAACTATCAGGGCATAGGACGAATATCCGATTACAATGACTGTAATGGCCAGCAGTATCGTGTTCCACAGAACATTCCTTTTCTGGTATTGGGTCCGGTAGATTCCATAAATCAGCGCACCCAGCAGGAGGAAAACATAGATGACAACCCCCACATTGTAATGCAGGCCAACGGAATTGGTAAAGAATTTCTCCACCAGGGTGGCCACTCTGACTATTCCGGGGATAACCCCGTACATGATAATAAGGAGGATCACCACGGAAACGCCCAGTGCTTTTATAATTCCGTTACGGCTGACTTTTGGTGATTTTTTGAAGTAGTAGACCAGGACAATGGCGGGGATGGCCAGGAGGTTCAGGAGGTGGACCCCGATGGACAGGCCTACCAGGTAGGCGATCAGGATCAACCACCGGTTGGCACCCGGCTCATCAGCCACATTTTCCCATTTGAGGATGGCCCAGAACACCAGGGCCGTAAACAGGGAAGAAGTGGCATATACCTCTCCTTCTACAGCAGAGAACCAGAAGGTATCGGAGAAGGTGTAGGCCATGGCCCCGACAAATGCTCCCCCGAGAATGACAATCCGGTCAGCCACAATTTTCTTTAGCAGGTGGGAAATGGTCCAGAAAAGAAAGAGGATGGTAAAGGCACTGGCAAAGGCCGACACAGCATTGATCATCATGGCCACCTTTTCGGTGTTGGAGGTAAATAGTGAAAAGACCCGGCCAAGGATCATAAACAGGGGTGCTCCGGGGGGGTGACCCACCTGCAGTTTGTAAGAACTGGCAATAAACTCACCACAGTCCCACAGGCTGACAGTGGGCTCAAGTGTAAGCAGGT
>JAHEEC010000094.1 GCA_024640885.1 Bacteroidota bacterium
TGCTGCTTTTTCCGGCCTGTGGCACCCCCGAAAACAACAGCCCGGCCGGCACATTCCGGTTCGAAATGAATTTCACCTACCCCGGAGATCCTGAATTCGTCTATGACCATCTCACGGGCGATGTCAGTGATTGGTGGGATCACTCCTTCTCCGAAAATCCGTACCGGATTTTTATCGAACCCAGGCCGGGGGGTGGTTTTTACGAAATCTTTAATGAATCGGGCGATGGCGCATTGCATGCCACGGTGATCTTTGCAAAGCGCGGGGAGATGTTGCGGATGGAGGGCCCCCTTGGATTGTCGGGTGAGGCGCTTACCCTGGTATGCACCTATACCCTGAAGGCATCCGACAGCAAACACACCCTGCTCACACTGAATGTGAACGGCTCCGGGGCCTTTGAAGATGGAACCCCGGAAATGGTCAAACAGGTATGGGAACATTTTCTCTGGGAACGTTTCAATCCTTATATCCAGGAACATTACAGGGCTTCGGGACGGGATCATTCCACCCTGAAGGGGATGGATCCTTCAAAATAGGTGCCGGAAGAATCATACCCCCTGAGCACAATCTGGTATTCACCCTTTGCATCGGAAGTCCTGAAACTGATCTCCTGTGGAGTGCCTGGGAACAGCTCCAGATCAGGGTCCCAGTACAATGTATTCCGCATATCAGGAATCCTCGGATCCGTTGGCTGAACGATCTGGTCACCCGGCAGGGGCTCACGATACATGGAATAATTAAGGAGCAATCCTGAGGATGGCAATTCGATGAATCCCAAATCCCCTTTCCTGGTGATGATATTGATGATTCCTCCAAAAGTGACATTTCCTCTTATATAGGGCGACTCAACGATCTCCAGCCGGTCCACATACCGCGGTGAAATGGCCAGGATGGCCTCCACATCAAATATGGCCACTCCGTCGATCATCACCAGGGGTTCATAAAATGCCAGGTCCGGGTGATTCCCCAGGACATGTAACTGCCTGATCCCGTTTGATTTTCTCAGGGAGACCTTGGGGGTCACTTCCGTAAAATACTCCTCCATGGTGGGCAGTTTTATAAAATCATCGAACCGCACCACCGTGGAGGGAGCCCCGTAAAAAAATATGACCGGATCCTTTCCTGGATCCTCCGCGTTGCCCGCCCGTGGGGAATACTGGTCCATGATCTGTAAATTCAGAGACATTTCACTGATCAATCCTTCCGTGGTTTCATTTATTTCAAGCGGGAGTGATGCCAGGGTGACCGGCTCGGTACAAAAATCCTGCTCAATGAAGAGTTCTAACTCCCTGCTCCCGGTATGACTTGCTGAAACATAGAGGTCGGTCTCTCCGTAGCGATCGGGCAACGCAAAGTAGAACCTGCCTGCCGAGTCAGAATAGTTGGCAAAAAAGTCGCTGCCTTTACCCATTAATGACACATAGACCACCGCATAAGGTACCGGGCTGCCCTTACCTTTCGATTCAACTTTTCCTGTCAGGGATATACCCCTGGTCTCTGGCAGCTGGGCAATCCCGCTTAAAGGATTCTCCTGAGGGGATGGAAATGACTCCCATTGCCTGTCCAGGACCCCTTTGCGGACCACCGTGACACAACAGTGTGATGGCAGATGGTCAGGAGGAAGCGCAAGGTCAAGATGAACCCGGGCCCTCCTTGAATAGACCCCTTCGGGATCGCTGTTCAGAAGCCCGTTGATTTCGGGGATCCTTCCTCTCCTGTCCAGCTGCACGTCGAAACCAGAGGCAGTATCCACCGGCAGCAGGTCCCGCTGGAACGGGTTGATGACCTCCACGCTCACATAGGCATAGTGCCCGGGGCCAAAATTTCTCATCCACCTGGTATAACCTTTCAGGAAATAGTTTCCCGAAGGAATGTCCGATGGTATCTTCAAAAGACCACCTGCACCCCCTGGATCCATGGAATATTTTGCCCGGGTATGTGAAAAACCGTCGGGTGAAATAAGCTCCGCATAGAAGACTTTGCTCCATGAAGATCCCTGCAGTGAATCCTGGTTCAGGTTGAAGGCCCTGAAATACAGGTCCTCGCCTGCCATATAGATGTCCCGGTCTGTAAAAATCCTCAAATGTTCGGTGCCTGGCTCCTCGGAAGGGATGCTGTCAGCCGTTTGTGTCCATCCGCAAGTGCAGAAGAAAACCAGCCCTATTTGAACCGGCCATTTCATCCAGGCACCTTTAATTGCTGTCATAATTTCCCAGTTTTACGTTCCAGGAGATGGTATAGATGGGTACCCCGATCACCGAGAAGGCGTAACCCTTTAAAAGGTATTCCTCCGGTTCGAAGAAAATGGATTGGGGATTGCTTCGTCCCAGTGCATTATACACATTGATGCTCCATGTACTGTGGAATTTCTTGTCAGCTTTCAGGTTTCCCTCGATGGAAAAGGAGGCATCGACCCGGAAGTAGTCAGGTACCCGGATCTGGTTCTTGGAATAGTAGTCGATATAAACAGTTTGATTGACAAAATAGAGGGAGGAGGGGAACGTCACGGGGCGGCCCGACATGTATACTGCGTTGGATGAAAGCGAAAAGCGGCGGTTGAGGTGATAGGTCCAGATCAGGTTGAGCACATGGGGCCTGTCAAAATTGGAGGGATAGGGATCCCCCCTGTTGATGGATTCAAACTCGTTCTCCCCCTTCACCTGGACCAGCGACCTGGAGTAGGCATAGCTGATCCATCCATCCACCCTTCCGGAGGTTTTCTGTAACATAAACTCCACCCCGTAGGCATTCTGAATCCCCTGCAACACTGCGGTTTCAGTAAAGGGGGAGTTGACAAAGCTGGCACCATCCCTGTATTCCACAATATTTTTAGTATGCTTGTAATAACCCTCCAGCGACCCCGAGAGCCCCACCCTTGGCCAGATATGGTAAACACCTGCAGTGTACTGATGACCCGTGGGTGGAGAAAGGTGGAAATCGGACAATTTCCATTGATCCGTAGGTGAGATGGTAACGGTATTGCTGAGCATGAACAGGTATTGCCTCATCTGGCTGAACGACAACTTGAAACTTGTATTCTGTCCGGTCTTGATGTTGAGGGCGGCACGAACCTCGGGACCTGAATCAAATGTGATTGCCTCGTTATTGCCATAGTAGACCGTATCGGTCACATTTCCATCCGTCTTGGGCATGCCCGGCGCATATAACCTGACCGCGCGGGGACCCAGCATGGTGAAAAAACTGTATCTCAGCCCTGCATAGAGGGATAACCAGGGAAAGATGGTCATGTTGTCACTGACGAACAGGCCCCCTTCTACCCCTTTTTCATGGCCAAGATCCACAGGAACCTTCAGCGAACTCTCCCCGTATGGAAGGACCTGACCCCGGTCAAGGGAATAATAGATCAGGTCGGTCCCGAAATCGAAGTGGTGGTTAAGGAGCGGGACCCAGGAAAATTCTGTCACCAGTTCATTGTGACGGATCTTGTAACTGTGCTGGTAGGACTGGGATATTTCGTACTTCTGGATATTCGTGAAGGAATAATCCGAAATGGTGCCGGTAACCGTGGAAGTCAGTGCCGGGGAGATGGAGTGTTTCCAGATCATTGATCCTCCCCTGTTGGAATAGCCATATTCGCTGATGTTCCCGTATGCAAACCGGTCAGAGCTCTGGTAGTAAAATGCATTGAAATCGTTGTTCTCATTGGGATTTACATTGACTGCTCCGGAAAAATCGTAGAAATTGGCACTGCTTTCCCTTAAGAGAGGGTCTTCCAGCCGGTTCAGCATCCAATCAGAATAGGAGGAGCGTCCACTCACAAGGAATGAGGCCATCTCTTTTTTTATGGGACCTTCAAAGGTTGCATGAGCGGAGACAGGACTTATGCCTGCCTGGGCCGTAAAATTTTTCTGATTCCCTTTCCGGGTGACAATATTGAATACAGAGGAGAGCCTTCCACCGTAATTGACCGGGACATTGCCCTTATAAACACTGAAATCCTGTATTATATTGCTGTTGAACGCCGAGAGGAATCCAAACATGTGGGAGGTATTATAAACTGGTAACCTGTTGATATAAAAGATATTTTGATCTGCATTGCCTCCGCGCACATTGACCCCGACGGAGGCTTCACCCGCACTGGTGATCCCTGGCAGCAACCGGGATATCTTGATCACATCGCTTTCGCCCATGAAGAGCGGCATCTGTTTAACCGCTTTCATGGACAACCGTTCCACACCCACATCGGTACTGTTGATATCCCTGTAATGGTTTCCCACGATCTGCACCTCATTCAGTGCGATGACGGTTGACTGCATCTCCACCTGGAAATCCCCGTCCGAATAAACCTCAAGTTGGATGTTTACCGGTTTCATCCCAATAAAACTGAATTCCACACTGTACTTTCCCGGCAGAAGTGATAACGTCACCACCCCGTGCTGGTCGGATACTGCTCCCTTCCCGGTCTCTGCCAGGAGCATGGTCGCCCCGATCACGGGCTCCCCGCTGTCTATCTCCCTGATCCTGCCCCTGATCCTGGCTACCGAGCGGGAACTCCCTCCGTTTTTCACACCCACAATGATGGTTTGATCGATCTGTTCCGGCCTGGTACCTTCAAGGTATTTTCCGCCGTTCCCGTTGGTTCCCCCGATCTTTGTGGCATTTTCCCATCCGTTGTCAGGGTTGAGCAGGAAGGAGAGATCGGTTTTGATTTTGCTTCCCGTCAGGATCACCATGCGATCGGGAGGGATATAATGAAAATTCAGTCCCGATCCGGCCAGTGCTTTTTGAACGGTTGAACTGAGCTCAAGGGAGTCACCCGAAAGTTCCAGGTTGATCTTTTCAACCCATTCGGGTTTGTAATAAAACCGGATCCCCGTCTGATCCTCCGCCGATCTTACAAATTCTTCAAATCCGGCATTGTGCAGCTCCAGTGAAATATAATGTGTCTTCTCCTGGGCATGAAGTGCCAGGATACAAAAGGTCCACAATATGACAAGGCTTCCTTTACTCCTCATGTCCGGGGATCTGATTGATGTATTCCATTAGTTTCATCATCTCCTGGTCGGGGGCCTTTTTCACCCTGATCCTTTGCTCCTTTAAATACTTTTTGATTTGTACCACCTGCCCATCCGGGTAGCAATCCAGGAAGCTCCTGTTTCCTGTGAAAGGGGTGGAGTTCCCCTGGTTGATCACAACAGCCTGCCGCATGGGCTCTGTAAAATAATAATGATTCTCACCTTCATGCAGGTCCGGCAGGTAATTCTTCTCCCAAAAGTAGAGGCAACTGAAGCTGCCTTCAAAGATTACCTGGCCAAACCGCCGGTTGCCTTTCGCATCCGGGAATTTTTTAAACAGAAAGGCCCCGATCCGGATATCATCGGTCCACTCGTCCCTCAGAATAATGCTTCCCGGGGCACCTGACCGGTCTAAATAGTCCAGCACCATGAGCTGGTTATAAATGTCAAACCTGATCTTTTGGTTTTCATATATCTTGCCTTTGATCTGAACCAATGCGAGGGGATCCCCCGGAACTTCAAAAAAAGGCGTCCCCCTGTCAGAACGGTACGCATAGTTATATTTTTCTCCATTCAGCAAATCGGCATCCGGCCCATACCGTTCTTCAGCATCTGCCCTGATGGCATTGTAACCGGACCCTTGTGCAACCCCACTGTTCCCGATCTGGGTGGATCCTGAATCCTGCGATGCCAGGGACTGGAACAGGAAGAGCCCCAGGATGGATAGGAACCCTCCCATCCGCCTGCAACCGTTGCTGTATAGATTATTATTTACCATTGTTGCCATGACTGTCGCACTACCAGAATTCAGGGATAATATGTGAACTGCCCCTGTATTCCCTGCAGTCGATGCATTGTTTCTGTACCCCGCCTCGTCTATTTACCCCATCCACCACAGCCGTGGCCAGGTAATATGGAAGCAGTTTGTTTGATAACCTGGGAAATGATTTGGGAAGGCCGCCTGGCTCGCAAAAATAGGGATCCATCACGACCTTCAGTTCAGGCACATCCTCGGCAAATATCCTTTTTTCAGAAGCTCCTGCGACACTGAAATAGCCTATGACGATCTCATTTTCATCAGCCACATTGCAAATGTTGCTTGGGGTCAGCGAAGGCTGTGTGTCAAAAAGGCCTCCCTTGGTCTGCAGATTCTTTTTCAGTTCATCCCAGTACCAGAATGCAGCCTCGCTTAAGGAAAGCTGACGAACCAGCAGGCTGTACCTGTAATAGAGCCTCTGGGTTCCGGCAGATACAAAGTTCAGGGGCATCTTCTGATAGCTGCTCCCCTCAAGATTGCCCAGGTCCAGGGTAAAAATCTCAGGGATCTCGAGTGTGATCCAGCAGGTGCGCCAGGCCATGGTATCTGGAATATCCTTGAATCTCCTGTCCACATCGTATACACTGGTCGACACATAATCAGGATTGCGCATCTCATAGGTTTCGATCAGCTGCCACCTCAGGTACCTGCCCGCTTGTTTCTCAATCTCAAAATCGATGAAAAACTGGATACCCTCATCCATGAGGTCGGGATCAGGTGTGGGATGCACCTCCCTTGAAAAATAAAGAGAGTCGATCCCGGGTGCAGGATGTAATTTTTCAAACCCGGATTCATACCGTGAACCATCCGGGGTAACGAAAAGGAGGCGATATTCCTCACCAATTCCAAGGAATTGATCATCCAGAAATCCACTGTATTCACCGGGCCCTGATTCTTCAAAATCCCTGGTTTCTCCATCGGCCCTTTCAACCTCCACCCAGCATCCGGAAACAGGGTCATATCTGGGGAACTCCAGGATGGTGGAAGTGGAAAGATAAATGGATTGCACGCCGGGAATATTGGTCAAATGCGCCACCACCACCAGAGTTCCCGTTTTGAGGTCCTCCTCGCCTGGATAGTACCGCTCTATGCAACCACTTAAAAAAATCAGAAGTACGGTAACAACCAGGGGGGGTTTCATCGGCACACAATCAAGGGGCTACAGAGGGTTCAGGCTTCCAAAAATAGTAAAATATCAATGCACATGTTCATCCATTATTTGTATTTTCGGTCCAAATACCGCTCCATGAGGATATTTTTCCTGAAACTCTATTCAATCATTGCATGGACCACCATGGCCATCACCTCCATGATCATCACCCCGTTCTTCCTCCTGGTCTGGGTGAGCACCTTCTGGTGGGACAGGCGCAGGGTGGCGGCTCATATGATGGGAACCTTCTGGGCCTGGCACTATCAATCGTTGATCCCATTTTGGAAACTCCGGTTGGAAGGGAGGGAAAAGATCCCCTGGAACCGTCCTGTGGTGTTGGTCTCCAACCACCGCTCGTTGATCGATATCCTGGCCCTTTATAAAATCCGGAGGCCCTTTAAATGGACCTCCAAAACAGAGAATTTCAGGCTGCCATTTATCGGGATGGTGCTCTCCCTTACAAATTCCATAAGGATCGAGAGAGAATCGCACCGTTCGGGTGCCCAGTTCCTGGCCCAGGCAGAGGCAGAGATCAAAAAGGGCTCCTCCATCCTGCTTTTCCCCGAAGGAACCCGTTCAAAGACGGGAGACATGAGACCATTTAAAGAAGGTGCTTTTCTACTGGCAAAAAAGAGGGGTTGCGGGATCATCCCCATTGTACATGTGGGCTCGGAGAGGACTTTCGACAAGGGATCGTGGGTCCTGAAAGGAAAGGCTGAGATCCACATCAGGATTCTTGATGAGGTCCCGGCAAACAAGGTACTGGAGATGGATGTAAAAGATATGATGGCACTTGTACGGGCTCAAATGGAAACGGGAATAGCAGCGCTGGAAAAAGAAAGAGGCGCCGGATGAAAAATCCCAGGAAGGTCATCAGGCGGATGGGATTTGTGCGTGACCAGGAGGGGATCATGAACCGGTACATTCGGGAAAAACTCAACTGGGACCAGCACCTGGAGAATACCAGGGAGTTTATCAATTCATGCTTCACCCATACTTCGGCGGAGAGTGTGGCAGTTCTTGGAAGCGGTTGGTTGCTGGATGTTCCCATCCATGACCTGGAAAAGAGATTTAAACATATTTTCCTTGTGGATATCAACCATCCTCCCCAGATCAGGAAGAAGGTGGCGGAAATGAAAAATGTAGAGCTGGTCGAAGCCGATCTTTCAGGAGGGGCCGTTGAGCAGGTCTGGCAATTTGCAAAAAGACAGGAAAAGGAACACAGGCGAACGGAGGATTTGCTTGAGAGGATCACCCTGTCCCCTCCGCTCTCCAGGATCAGCCCGGATGCCATTATTTCTGTGAACCTGCTGAACCAGCTTGACATCATCTTATGCGAATTCCTGGAAAAACAGGGTTATTTTGAGCATGAGCCTGCAGATCGCTTCAGGTCATTTATCCAGTCCTTCCACCTGGAATGGATCACCGCTACCCCCGGTTGCCTGGTCACCGATACCACGGAGATCAGCAAAGATCTCCATGGCACCGAAACCCAAAAGGAGCTGCTCCATGTCCAACTGCCCCCGGGGCACCGCACAGGCCGATGGAGCTGGGAATTTGACACCAGGGGCACCTACCTGCCCGGAACCCGGGTCCGCATGGAGGTACAGGCCGTCGAATGGACCTGATCCACCTCAATTTTCAACTGCTTTTTAAGAGTCTGATGTTGAAAACTGGATGATGCCGAGCACGTTCTTTTGGTTATCTTTGTGCAGTTTAGGAGAGATCGATATGACCGCGAATTATTCAGAAGAAACCATCCGGACACTTGACTGGAAAGAGCACATCAGAAAGCGTCCGGGCATGTATATCGGGAAGCTTGGCGACGGGTCTTCCCCCGATGATGGAATCTATATCCTCCTCAAAGAGGTCATTGACAATTGCATCGACGAATACATGATGGGATTTGGCAAAACCGTGGAAGTGACCATCAACGACCACAGGGTTGCAATCCGTGACTTTGGGCGCGGGGTTCCCCTTGGAAAGGTGGTGGATGTGGTATCTAAAATGAATACCGGGGCCAAATATGATTCCAAGGTTTTCAAGAAATCCGTGGGCCTCAATGGAGTAGGGATCAAGGCCGTGAATGCACTCTCTTCCAGCTTTACCATCCAGTCTTTCAGGGAGGGAAAGGAGAAGGCAGCCGATTTCAGTGAGGGCGAGATATTGAAGAACCACCCACAGAGAAACTCCACCGAAAAAAACGGCACCCTCATCTCCTTTGAACCGGACCCAACCATGTTTGGGAAATTTCACTTCATTGATGAGTATATCGAGGCCATGCTTCGAAACTATACCTACCTGAACACGGGTCTTACCATCCTCTTTAACGGGCAGAAATTTCAATCCAGGAACGGGCTGCTGGACCTTTTGCAGGAGAACATGAGCGGCGAGGGCCTCTACCCAATCATCCATTTGATGAACGGGGATATCGAAGTGGCCATCACCCATGGCAACCAGTACGGCGAGGAGTATTACAGCTTTGTGAACGGGCAGCATACCACCCAGGGAGGCACACACCAGGTGGCTTATAAGGAGGCGCTGGTCAAGACCATCCGGGATTTTTTCAAGAAGGATTTTGATGCCTCCGATATCCGTTCCTCCATCATTGCCGCCATCAGCATCAAGGTGGAGGAACCAGTTTTCGAATCCCAGACCAAAACCAAGCTGGGGTCAAAGGACATGGGCCCCAAAGGACCCTCGGTCAGGAACTTTATCATGAACTTCCTCACCTCCAAGCTTGACGATTACCTTCACAAGCATGGTGAGACGGCCCATATTCTCCTGAAAAAGATCCAGGAATCGGAGAAAGAGCGGAAAGCCATCTCGGGAATCAAAAAACTGGCCAGGGAACGGGCTAAAAAAGCGAGTCTCCATAACAAGAAATTGAGGGACTGCCGCGTCCATTACAATGGAACCGATGACCGGAAAAATGAATCCACCCTCTTCATT
Source organism: Bacteroidota bacterium (assembly GCA_024640885.1). GTDB lineage: Bacteria > Bacteroidota > Bacteroidia > Bacteroidales. The sequence goes on from JAHEEC010000094.1 coordinate 9,896, forward strand.
ACCGAGGGCGATTCTGCCTCGGGATCCATCACCAAATCAAGGGATGTGAACAGCCAGGCGGTCTTCAGCCTCAGGGGGAAGCCCCTGAATTGCTTCGGCCTGACCAAAAAGGTGGTTTACGAAAACGAAGAATTCAACCTGCTGCAGGCTGCGCTCAATATTGAAGACGGGCTGGACAGTCTCAGGTACAAGAATGTAGTGATCGCCACCGATGCAGATGTGGATGGCATGCACATCAGGTTGCTGCTGTTGACCTTCTTTCTCCAGTTCTTCCCCAACCTGGTCCGCAACGGTCACCTGTTCATCCTTCAAACGCCCCTTTTCAGGGTCAGGAACAAAAAGGAGACCATCTATTGCTACTCCCAGGAGGAAAAAATCATGGCCATGGAAACCCTTGGAAAAAATCCGGAAATCACCAGGTTCAAGGGACTGGGAGAGATCTCTCCCGATGAGTTCAAACATTTTATCGGACCCGATATTCGTTTACAACCGGTTCGTCTGAAAAAAGAGGATGACCTGAAGGATATCCTGGGCTTCTACATGGGGAAAAATACCCCTGAAAGACAAGATTTTATCATTGACAGGCTGAGGGTGGAGGAAGACCCCGTGGAGGTAGCCTGATCACAAACATATACCGGAACTAGTACAGGTTGCTAAAAGATGGCAGATCACGATCATACATCATTGGAAGCCCACGGCGAAGAGGGACATTCAGGTGAGGATATAAAGATCACTCACCTGACAGGTATGTACGAGGATTATTTCATAGATTATGCCTCCTATGTGATCCTTGAGCGTGCGGTTCCCCATATCATCGACGGGTTGAAACCGGTCCAGCGGCGGATCCTGCATTCCATGAAACGGATGGATGACGGCCGGTTCAACAAGGTGGCCAACATCATCGGGAACACCATGCAATACCATCCCCACGGGGATGCATCCATAGGAGATGCATTGGTCCAGATGGGACAGAAAGAGCTCGTGGTGGATACCCAGGGGAACTGGGGAAACATCTATACGGGTGATGGTGCAGCGGCATCGAGGTATATTGAATCCAGGCTCTCGGGATTCGCCAACGAAGTGCTTTTCAATGCCAAGACCACTGAATGGAAACTCTCCTATGATGGCAGGAACAGGGAACCGGTGGCCCTCCCTGTGAAATTCCCATTGTTGCTTGCCATGGGGGCCGAAGGGATCGCTGTGGGACTCTCTTCCAAGATCCTGCCTCACAACTTCAATGAACTGATCGATGCCTGCATCAATTACCTCCAGGGAAAAAGTTTCGAACTCTTCCCTGATTTCCCCACCGGGGGATCCGCAGAGGTCAGCCGTTACAACGATGGACTGAGGGGAGGATCGATCCGGGTCCGCGCCAAGATTGAAAAAGTGGATAATAAAACCCTTGCCATCAGGGACCTCCCCTTTGGGAAAACCACCGGCACTCTTATCGACTCTATCGTAAAAGCTACCGAAAAGGGAAAGATCAAGATCCGTCGAATCGACGACAATACTGCTGAAAATGTGGAGATCCTGGTTCACCTTGGTCCCAATGTCTCTTCCGACAAAACCATTGATGCACTCTATGCTTTTACCGATTGCGAGATATCAATCTCTCCAAACTGCTGCGTCATCGAGGATGACAAACCAAGGTTCGTGGGCGTCAGGGAGATCCTGAAGGTTAATGCCGACAACACCAAGGACCTGCTGCGACAGGAGCTTGAGATCAGGCTCAGCGAGCTCCGGGAGGACTGGCACCTCTCTTCGCTGGAGAAGATCTTCATTGAGAAAAGGATCTACAGGGACATTGAACAGTGCGAGACCTGGGAGAGCGTGATTGAGACCATCGATAAGGGGCTGGATCCATACAAGAAATTGTTGATGAGGGAAGTGACCCGGGACGACATCATCAAGCTTACGGAGATCAAAATAAAAAGGATCTCAAAGTTTGATGCAAAGAGGGCCGATGAACATATAAAATCCCTTGAAAATGAAATTGAGGAGGTGAAAAACCACCTGGACAACCTGGTGACGTACACCATCAATTACTTTAAACAGATCAAGAAGAAGTATGGAAAAGGGCGAGAGCGAAGGACTGAATTAAGGAATTTTGCCAGCATTGAAGCCGCCAAGGTCGTGGTCGCCAACCAGAAGCTTTTCATGAATGCAAGCGATGGCTTTATTGGTACCGGGCTGAAGAAGGACGAGTATCTATGTGATTGCTCCGATATCGACGACATTATCGTCTTCCTGAAGAACGGGAACTACACCATATTGAAAGTGGCCGAAAAACAGTTCGTGGGAAAGGATATCATCCACGCGGCGGTCTTCAAGAAAAACGACAGGCGCACCATCTACAACGTGGTCTATTTTGATGGGAATTCGGGGCATGTAATGGTCAAACGCGCGCCTGTCACAGGGATCACCCGGGACAAGCAGTATCACATGGGCAGGGAGCATCCCAATTCGAAGATCCTCTATCTGAGTGCCAATCCCAATGGTGAAGCGGAAGTGATCAAGGTATACCTCAGGCCCAGGCCCAGGCTGAAGAATCCCATCTTCGAATTTGATTTTGCCGACCTGGCCATCAAGGGAAGGGGAGCAATGGGAAATATCCTTACAAAATTTTCAGTACAGAAGATCGTCATGAAGGAGAAGGGGATCTCCACCCTGGGAGGAAGGAAGATCTGGTTCGATGAGGATGTGATGCGGCTGAATGTGGATGCCCGGGGATCATTCCTGGGTGAATTCACCGGAGAGGACAGGATCCTTGTCATCACCAGGTCAGGTTTTTTCAGGACCACCAATTTCGACCTGAGCAACCATTTTGAAGATGATGCGCAAATCATCGAAAAGTATCGTGAAGGCAAGATCTGGTCGGCCGCTTACTATGATGCCGAACATAATTACTATTATCTGAAACGGTTCCTGATCGAACCTGGAAATAAGTCGGTCCGGTTCATCGGAGACCATCCCGAATCAAGGTTGATCCGCATCACCGAAGTGGAATACCCCCGCCTGGAACTGAAATTCGGAGGAAAGAACAAGGACCGTGATTCGGAGATCATCGAGGTGGCAGAATTTATCGGCGTGAAAAGTCATAAGGCCAGGGGAAAAAGGCTTTCCAATTACGAGGTGAAGGTGGTTGAAGAGCTGGCTCCCATGGAAAAACCTGTCCCGGAAGTCTCCCCGGAAGAACCCGCACCGCCTGCTGCAAAGGCCACGCCAAAGCCTGAAAAGGGGCCGCAGGAGGTTAAAAGTGGCCCGAAGAAGGAAGAAAAACCGAAGAAAGAAGCCGGGAAGTCCACAAAAAAGAAGGCCGTAGTGAAGCCTGACAAGGAGAATTTGAAAGTGGATCCCAACGATGTACCCTTAGAGGTTGTAAAACCCAAAGAAGAATCAACCCAGGAGAAAGATAAAAAAGGACCAAACGGACAATTCTCACTTGATTGGTAGCATGCAGTCCAGGATATTTCTCATCGGATTCATGGGTTCAGGGAAGTCCACGATCGGGATAAAACTGGCCCGGAAAATCGGGTATGATTTTGTGGATATGGATCACCTGGTCGAGGAGACCGCCGGGATGACCGTTCCGGGTATTTTCAGGGAACACGGCGAGCAGGTATTCAGAAAATGGGAACATGATATCCTTATGGAATTGTGCCACCGGGAAAGGATCGTGGTTTCCACAGGGGGAGGAACCCCATGCCATAACCAGATGATCCAGATCATGAATGAAAAAGGGATCACCATTTACATGCGGCTCCCTCCGGAGGCTCTGAAAGAAAGGCTGATCAAATCAAAAACCGAACGTCCCCTGATCAAAGGGATGGCAGAACCCGAACTGCTGGAGTTTATTACCTCCCTGCTGGCTGACCGCGAAAAGTACTACCAGCAGGCCACCTATACCGTCAATGGCATCAACCTCGACACAGAGGAGCTGGTCCGCCTCCTGGAAACCAACCAGGAGAAATGAGGTCGGTCCGGTAAAGAATCCTGATCTCCTTTTCGGATAAAGGAGGCAGGGAGTGGGCCGACCTGACTGGTAAAAATGTGGGCCGCTACCTGGCCATCGTAGTGGATGGGAAAGTCTGTGCCGCACCAATGGTAAGGA
>JAHEEC010000208.1 GCA_024640885.1 Bacteroidota bacterium
CTCCACCCCGAACTTGAAGATGGTCTGGGAGGCGAATTTTTCCCCTGGCCGGAGGATGGTGTTGGGGAAATCCGGCTGATTTGGTGAATCGGGAAAATGCTGGGTCTCAAGGCACAATCCGGAATTCTTCACGAAAACGGTTTGGCCCGACTTCAGGGTTCCGTTCAGGAAGTTGCCCGTATAGAACTGTACCCCAGGTTCGCTGGTGATCACCTCCACGAACCTGCCACTTTTGGGATCCATGAGTTTGGCAGCCAGCACTTTTTCTTCAGTTGACTTATCCAGCACAAAGTTATGGTCATAGCCTCCCGGATCATCTCCCAGTTCGCTGAACCGATCACCAATGGCGGAGGGTTTTCTAAAGTCGAAGGGGGTTCCTTCCACGTTGGCGATTTCACCGGTGGGGATCAGTTCCTCATCCACGGGGGTATACCTGGAGGCGTTGATATACAACAGGTGATCCAGGATGGTTCCTTCCCCTGCAAGGTTGAAATAGGTGTGGTTGGTCAGGTTGACGGGTGTGGCCTTATCCGTTTCTGCCTCATACGTGATGAATAGTTGATCCATGAGCAACTCATAGGTAACCACGCATTTCAGTGTTCCCGGGAAACCCTCCTCACCGTCCACACTGGTGTAGGACAATTGGAGTGCAGCACGCTGGTTGCAATCGATCACCTTTGCATCCCAAAGCACATCGTCGAAACCTTTGATTCCTCCATGAAGGGAGTTTCTCCCGTTATTTGCTGCCAGGGTGTAGGTCTCTCCATCAAGGGTGAACTGCGCTTTACCGATCCGGTTGCCAAACCGGCCGATCAGCGCCCCGAAATTGGGGTGCCCCGCCAGGTATTGCTCCAGGTTGTCAAATCCAAGCGCTATATTGCCCGATTTCCCATCCCTGTCGGGGGTGTGGATCTCCGTGATGATCCCTCCAAAATTGGTGATCCTGACCACGATGTCTTTCTCATTGGAGAGGGTGAAAAGCATCACAGAATCACCATCGGGCATAAATCCGAAAAAGGACTTCTCCACCTTGCACTTGGGATTTTTCTGGGTTGACTCATCTTTTTTACCCCCGGGTTTGCATCCTGCGATCAGGATGACAAGCGCAACCAGGAGGGATAACCCTGTAATCAGCGGATACTTTGTTAAAGCAGTTGTTGTTTTGTTCATGGGATATGGATTTATTCGCTTCGCTCAAATTCAAGTCTTTCACCCCGGATCATCTCGTTGAAGAGGCCATCCCGGTAGACCAGCTTTCCATTGACCCAGGTGTGGGTCACACTGGAATGAAAGAGTTCCCCTTCAAATGGTGACCAGCCACATTTATAGAGGATGTTCTTGTGGGCCACGGTCCATTCTTTTTCCATGTCCACCAGTACCAGGTCGGCTTTGAATCCCGGTTCAATAAAGCCCCTTTCTTTGATCTGGAAAAGCCTTGCAGGGGCATGGCACATCTTCTCCACCACTTTTTCAAGGCTTAACCTTCCCTGGTGTACTAGCTCAAGCATGGCCACCAGCGAGTGCTGCACCAGGGGTCCTCCCGACGGGGATTCAAAGTATTTGCTCTGTTTCTCTTCGATGGTGTGGGGAGCATGGTCCGTGGCGATCACATCCAGCTTGTCATTGAGTAAACCGGCGACCAGCGATTCCCTGTCGTGTTTGCTCTTTACAGCCGGGTTCCATTTGATCAGGGGCCCTTTCCGTTCATAATCCTCATCGCAGAACCACAGGTGGTGCACACAAACCTCTGCCGTGATCCTTTTCTTGTCAAAATCGGTCCCCTGGCTGAACAGCGCCAGCTCCCTGGCAGTGGAGAGATGCAATACATGCAAACGTGCATTGTATTTTTTTGCAAGCTCCACAGCAAGGGCGCTTGACAGGTAGCAGGCCTCTTCGCTTCTTATGACAGGATGCATGGCGATGGGGATATCCTCCCCAAAGCGCTCCCGCTGAATCCCGGTATTTTTCCGGATGGTGGTCTCATCCTCACAGTGGGTTGCAATCAGGGTGGGTGATTCGGCAAAGATCTTCTCCAGGGCCCTCCGATTGTCCACCAGCATATTGCCTGTGGAGGATCCCATGAAGACCTTGACTCCGCAATTATTCAGGGGATCCAGCTTCCTGATCTCCTCAATATTGTCGTTGGTGGCCCCAAGGTAAAATGAGTAGTTGGCCATGGAGACCTCCGCGGCACGCTCATATTTAAGTTCCAGTTCCTTAATAGAGGTGGTCTGGGGGTTGGTGTTGGGCATCTCCATAAAAGAGGTGACCCCCCCGGCCACAGCAGCTTTTGATTCCGTGGCAATTTCACCTTTGTGGGTAAGCCCCGGTTCCCTGAAATGGACCTGGTCATCAATCACCCCCGGGATGAGGAATTTTCCTCCCGCATCCACCACCTCCGCCAACTCCTGTTCAGCTTCTGGCTCCCCCTTTGAAACAGCACGGATGATCCCTCCCCTCACCAGCACAAAGCCACGGGTGATGGTCCCGTTGTGGACGATTCTGGCATTCTTTATCAGGTAGTTGTTCATGACGAATGTTTGCTTTATCGTTTGTACCTTCTGAACCAGCTGCCTACTTTCAGCCTGATCACTCCGAATATCGCCTCGCTCACGATTTTACCCGACATCTTTGAGGTCCCTTCTCTCCGGTCGGTAAAGATGATGGGCAGCTCAACCACGTTGAATCCGTATTTCCAGGCCTTGAATTTCATCTCGATCTGGAACGCGTAACCCTTGAATTTGATGTGCTCCAGGCCGATTGTTTTAAGCACCTCGGTTCGGTAACAGACGAATCCGGCTGTGGCGTCCCGCACTTTCATCCTGGTGATCAGCCTCACGTAGACCGATGCGAAATAGGAGATCAATACCCTGCTCATGGGCCAGTTCACCACATTAACACCTGAGATGTAGCGGGAACCGATGGCCACGTCTGCATCCCGTTCCCTGCATTCCGCAAAAAGCCTGGGCAGGTCATTGGGGTCGTGGGAAAAGTCAGCATCCATTTCACAAATGTACTTGTACCCATTTTCAAGTGCCCATGTAAATCCCAGGATGTAGGCAGTGCCCAGGCCCAGTTTCCCAGGCCGTTCTAGCAGGTGAAGTGCCCCCTTCCTGGCGGCTTGCATCTCTTTTACCCGTTTGCCCGTGCCATCGGGGGAGTTGTCATCCACGATCAGAAGATCGATATCCTTCGACAGGTTCAGAACCGCATCCACGATCCTTTCAATATTCTCTATTTCATTATATGTTGGTACAATGACCAGCTGTTCACCCATTGGAAAATCGAAAACCATAAAATTACATCATTTTTTGAAGAATCTGTTAGGCTGCATTAAGGAAAGGATTATATTTGCAGCCGCTCAAAAATGCGGGGTTCATTGAAGTGTATTTTCCAACATACAGATATTCAGAAGGATGAATTTTTTTTTAAAATATTTTAATGAATTGTTTGGAGAATAGAAATTATTGCACTTATCTTTGCATCCGCTTTTGAGAAGCATTGTTCTAAAAAGAGATGTTAATGTGAAGAAAGATTTTGGGGAGAAAAGATAAAATTCTTATCTTTGCAGTCCGCAAAAATGCAGAACAAAGTTCTTTGAAAATATTGAAGTAAGAAATAGGTAAAGAAGTCACCTGAAATTCCAAATGAATTTGAGGAGTGAAGAATCTTGAGCAAATTTAAATTTTTCTACAATGAAGAGTTTGATCCTGGCTCAGGATGAACGCTAGCGGCAGGCCTAACACATGCAAGTCGAGGGGTAACGATGTCTTCGGACAGGCGACGACCGGCGCACGGGTGAGTATCGCGTT
>JAHEEC010000024.1:0-43001 GCA_024640885.1 Bacteroidota bacterium
GAATTCCCGCCTGAATACCCGCGATGAGATCCCCCATTTGGAGAGAAAGATCCTTCGGCCGTTGTTTTTCCGGATCCTGGAAGTGGTCTTTGATCCAAAATGGTATACCAGGCTTGATCCCACTCCCCTGAACTCACGCACCCCGGCCAGGAGCAGTTTAAACGAGAGGTCCGGATCCGAATAGTGACCCGGACTGAATTCCGTACTGAATCCCCCAACCAGGTCCCACAACTCCTTGTGAAGAACCACAGGGGGCCAGGTGGCCCCGGTCCAATCCTCCTTTTTCAACGTCCCGAGTTCCCGCAGCAGATCCTCTTTTTTAAAAGATTCAGGATCCCTTCCAAAATCCCTGATGACCACACAGTTGTTCCCGGTATCCACCGGCTCGATCATGGTGGAGGACAACATCCACATGACCGTTCCGAGCCCAGGGATTGCCTGGTGAAGCGCCTGGTCCCATCCTGGTAAGGCAACCATGTCATCATTCATATAGAGAAGGTAATCTGACTTTGCCATGGACCTTGCCAGGTTGACACCATAGCAGATCCCCATATTCTCGGGGGAATGGATGTAATCCAGGTTTTCAGGGCAATGCGCCGTGAGCCACTCCAGGGTCCCGTCGGATCCTTCGTTCACGAAAAGAATGATCTGGTGGGTAAGGGAGGAGTGCCGGTTAATGCTTTCGACACAGATCTTCAGGTATTCGAGGTTGTTCCATGTGGGGATGAGGATTGAGAATGTGTATTCCCTCTGAGTTGACAGGTTATATCTGGTAAGGTTGTGCATCTCCCCGGTAATGGCTCGGTCTCCTTTGATCCACTTAAAAGTAATGAATAATTGAAACCAATCTAAACAGGGCGAAAGATTCCCGTGGATCATTCCCTGTAACCATATTTTTCAATAATTTTAATCACTGCCAATTATAAAGTGGATCCATGCAAAAAACTAAAAAACCCGGACAGGGTTTAGTCCTTGGTATCGATGTGGGGTCTGTATCCATCTCTGTGGTCTGCCTCGACCGGGAAGGGAAACTGGTGGCAGAGTCTTACGTGCTTCATCACGGGGACATCCGCTCTGCACTGGAAGGCCTTTTAAAATCCTATGACCCTGCTGATATTGTGGGAATTGCCAGCCCTTCGGGAAAAACCCATTTCCGGGAGTTGGTCCGGGTCTACGACCAGCAGGTTTCTATCATGGAAGGGTTATCTTACCTGGGGCTCCATGCGCGATCGGTGATCCATGTGGGAGCCGAGCGCTTTTTCCTGATTGAGCTTGACGGAGATGGAAATTATTTGCAAACCAGCCACAGCTCCTCCTGTGCGGCAGGTACCGGCAGCTTCCTGGACCAGCAGGCCACCAGGCTGATGCTGAAGAACACAGCCCACCTCTCAGACATGGCCCTTCAGAACAAATCCCCCATCCCCGATATTGCAGCCAGGTGTTCGGTCTTTGCAAAGACCGACCTGATCCATGCGCAGCAAAAGGGGTATGGGATCGAAGCCATCTGTGACAGCCTCTGCAAGGGTCTGGCAGACAATATTGCAGATACACTTTTCAACAAATCGGTTCCCGAATCCCCCCTCTATATGTCCGGTGGTGTTTCCAAAAACAGATCGGTGGTCAGGCACCTGCAACGAACGGTGGGAAAAGAGATTATTGTTCATCCCCATTCCCATCACCTGCCTGCACTCGGGGCTGCATGGCAGTTACTCAATGAAACAGGGATGGGATTGCCCGTGCCCGGGATTGACCTGAGAAACATCCTGGAGGAGAAAGGATCCCTGGATTACTACTACCAGCCCCTCGACCCGTTGGTCAACGGTGCCAGCCACAAAAGTATCGAGGAGCAATTCATATATACTCCTGTAAGGGCCGACCATACCGTGGATGTCCAGGTGGACCTGTACAAGTCGGATTGCAGGGGAGCATCCGGGTTTTACCTGGGGATCGACGTGGGATCCACCAGTACCAAAGCGGTCCTGCTGCACGAAGAGGGTGAGGCTTTTGCAGGATTCTACACCTATACATCGGGACAACCTTTAAAGGCGGTACAGGCCTTGTTTGAGGCAATCGATCATCTCTCCGGCAGAATTGGCGTAACTTTTGAGATTACGGCATGTGGAACCACTGGATCGGGAAGGAAATTTATCGGCAGCATCATCCGGGCCGACCAGGATGTGGATGAGATCACGGCCCATGCCCGTGCGGCTTTTGAACTCAACCCCCTCACAGATACCATCATCGAGATCGGGGGACAGGATGCCAAGTTTACCCAGATGAAGGATGGTGTGGTCACATTTTCCCACATGAATACCGTTTGTGCCGCAGGTACCGGAAGTTTCATAGAAGAGCTGGCGGGAAGGCTTGGTGTGGGTCTCCAGGATTATGAAAGGTTCGCAATGGAGCGGCCCGCGCCCCTGGCAAGTGACCGGTGCACGGTATTCATGGAGCGGGATATTAACCAGTTGCTGAGCCTGGGGTATTCGGTGGAAGAGGTGTTGGCCACAGTGATCCATTCCGTACGCGAAAATTATTTGAAAAAGGTGGCCAGTGAGTCTCATATTGGCAACCACATCTGCTTTCAGGGTGCAACTGCAAAGAACAGGGCACTTGTGGCCGCCTTTGAACAACGCCTGGAAAAACCCATTTACGTCTCTGCCCTGTGCCACCTTACCGGCGCCCTTGGCACGGCACTGTTGTTGAAGGAGGAGCATAAGGGGACCTCGAATTTCCGGGGCCTGGAGCTCTACAAGCACTCCATTCCCGTGCAAACAGAAACCTGCGACCTGTGCCTCAACCATTGTGCCATAAGTGTGGCCGGCATCAACGGGGAGAAGCAGGCATACGGCTTTCTCTGCGGCAGGGATTATGATACGAAGAAATTTGTGCAAAAAGGGAATGGCGAATTTGAATTGCTCAAAGCCAGAATGAAGCTGAACCAGGCCCGACAGGGAAGACGGAAAGTGCGCCAAGGAGCGGGTCCTGTGATAGGCATTCCTGCCACATTGCACCTCCTGGAAGACCTGGCTTACTGGGAATCATTTTTCGGGGAGCTGGGAATTTCCCTCTTTTCCAGTCAGGGTTTCAAGGATTCGCTGAAGACCGGAAAGAAAATTGCCGGTGCAGAATTTTGTGCCCCCATTGATTCCATGTACGGACATGTGGCATTTCTTGCCGGTAAATGTGACTATATCTTTATGCCCGTATACCTTGAATCCAGGGTTAAATCAGGTCCTGCAGAACAAAATTTTTGTTATTATACCCAGTACAGCGCATCCCTGGCTTTCCTGGAGGGTGAACACGTGAGCGGGAAACTGGTGAGCCCCATGATCAACTTCAACAAAAGCGATGAACAGAATGGGAGGATCCTGCTCAACAGTCTGATGCAGATGGGATTTAACGATTTTTCAGCCTCCCAGGTGTTAAGTGCGCTGAACAAGGCTGATTCGGATGCGGCAAGGCTCAAGCAGCAGTTGGAGGCGCTATATGAATCAACCCAGGTGCCCGGGGGAGAAATTTCAGTGGTACTGCTGGGAAGGCCCTATGTGGTCTTATCGGAAACATTGAATAAGGGAATTCCCGATATTTTTACCAGAATGGGGGTGACGGCATGGTACCAGGATATGCTGAAACATGACGGGCATCAGGATAAAGCCTTTGATCACCTGCTCAAGAAGATCCCCTGGTACTTTGCGTCGAATATACTTCGGGCCGCCGAATTGATTTGCCGTACCAGAAACCAGTACCCGGTGCTTGTTACCGCCTTCAAATGTGCACCTGATTCATTCATCATTGAATATTTCAAACAGTTGATGCATCTGTTCGGTAAGCCATACCTGATCATTCAGATCGACGAACACGACTCAAACGTGGGGTATGAAACCAGGATCGAGGCTGCCCTGAGATCCTTCCGGAACCATGCGCATGAAAATGAACACCTGCCGGCCCCGGACCTGGGAGCCATGCTGCCCCGGGTGGATAAGAAGCTGGACGGAAAGACTTTACTGATGCCCAACTGGGATATGTTTGTAAGCCCCCTGGTGGTGGCCAACCTGAGAAGGGCTGGCATTGATGCACGGATCCTGGAAACCAATGAAATGACCATCAGAAAAAGCATGGTTCATAATACAGGGCAGTGTCTTCCCATCAATATCATCGCGCAGAATTACATCGAGTATATTGAAAAACATGATCTTGATCCATCCAGGGCCATCCTCTGGATGACGGAGGGAAAGGTCACCTGTAACCTGAGACAATACCCTTTCTATATCAAACGCATCCTTGAACAGTATGGGAAAGGCATGGAGAAGGCAAGTGTCTATTCAGGTGAAATCACCCACAGGGAGCTTTCCATGGGGGTGACCTATTATGTCTATTTTGCGTATATGCTTGGAGGGCTCTTCAGGAAACTCTCCTGCCGCATCAGGCCCTATGAGCTGGTTACGGGTCAGACCGACCAGGTTTTTGACCGGGTTCACGAGATCCTGGTGGAGGCGCTTTCAGGAGAACGTTCCATTGAAGGGGCCATCAGGGATGGCATGAAGCTGGTGGACGGGATCGAATATGATAAGAGCAACAGGAAACCCCTGGTGGCCATTTTCGGAGACCTCTACGTAAGGGACAACGATGTGATGAACCAGGATCTGATCCGGGCCATCGAGAAGGCCGGAGGAGAGGCCCTGGTGACCCCTTATCACGATTATACAAAGATTGTGATCGAAAATATTTTCCGCCGGGCCTACCAGCGCGGGGAACACGTGGAGACAAGTGTGAACAGGGTGATCCTCAATGTGCTCAAGTTTATGGATGACCGTTACTACAGACCCTTCAGCAAATACCTGGGACCGCCGGCGGTAATAAAACCCAAAGCACTGGAGAGGCGGCTGCGGGACTTCAATATCACTCCCCTTCATTCCGGCGAGTCATATGACAATATCCTGAAGATCTTCTACATCATGGAGAATTATCCCCAGGTTTCCCTCTTTGTCCAGACCAATCCATCCTTCTGTTGTGCGGCGCTGGTTACAGAGGCCATGACGCGCCAGATCCGCAAAATGACGGGGGTTCCCATAGTGACCATCACATATGACGGGACCAGTGACCGGATGAATGATGTAATTGTTCCCTATATCCAGAAGAGCACGGAGAGGGCGCCTGCGTCATTGTGATCCGTTCAGCCAGCCCGATCTGATTTTTAGCTGTGGCTCGCTGGCCAGGGGGAGCTCCCTGACGGTGAAGGATGACCTGTCAAGTTCATAACCGGCATATCCGAGATATCTGTTAAAATCCAGTTCCCTTGTGGTGTATACATATTCAAAGATGTCATCCAGGTTGGTCCCGGCCGTTTCCTCGCACACCATCCGGAACTCATCCTCGGTAAATCCCCGGCCTTTTTCCCTGTAATATTCAGTGTACAACCTTCTCATCACATCATCCAGGGACCTGGAATTATCGGTGGCATGCCTGATTTCCAGGTCAAGAAACAATCCCACCAGGGGGCCCTTGTCATAATAGGATATGGTTTTATTGGCTCCATCACCCATACCCCCGAAAGGGCCATCCCGCCAGGTTTCATAACTTGCCTCTGCAAGCGTCTGAACAAGCCTCCCGGGCCGGGTCTCGTTGGCCTTAATGTTGCGCTGGAATGCGCCAAGCAACTCCACCTCCTGGCACAGACCGGCACGCTTCATGATCAGGTATTCATAATATACCGAGAGGCCCTCTGAAACCCACAGCATGTGGGTGCGGCTCCCGCCGATATAGTCAAATGGTCCCAGTTCAATGGGCCGGATCCGCTTCACGTTGTAGGTGTGAAAATACTCATGGGCCAGGAAAAAGAGGACCCCCGTATATTGATCAGGTGTGCTGAGGTTGTTGCCGTTAAAACTTACAGTGGTGGAATTTGCGTGCTCTATTCCCCCCCGCCCAGGGCCAATCCCGATAAAAGTGTAATGATCATAAGGGATATGGTCGAAGAGATCGGTGGCAACCTGCACAATTTTCTGCAGATCCCTGATGAGTGCCGGGCGGTCAAAATCACCCAGTTTGTAACCTGTAAAATAGTGTGGAACCCCTCTTACGGTGAAGGAGGGCAACTCTTCCAATTCCCCGATCAGCAAAGGGGAGTCATAGAGCACATCATAATTCCCGGCAATAAAAGTATTCTCCTGACCTTTAACCCGCTCCAACCCGGTTGCAATATCTTTCCATGACCCGGGGGGCTCAATGCGGACCGAAACCGGGGAGCCAATTTCTCCTTCAGGATAAAAAAACAATCCCCCGGGCACGATGTATCCCCTTTCCGGGTCCAGGTAAGGGGTGGCCACAAAGTTCCTTTCGGCAAGTACGTCGTACTCGACCGTGAGGGATGCGACATACCTGTCAGTGTTCCAGCGATACTGCTCCTTCTGAACCAAACCAACGGGCTCCCCTTTCCCGTCAAAGGCTTTCAGGTTGCTCACATTTTCTGCAAAATCAAGGATCTGATAATAGCCCGGGGTCCAGGTGGGCATGACCAGGCTGACCGAGGAGTCCTCGAGCCCGGTGCAGAGCATGGTAACCTGGAACGTGTGGCTGTTTGGATTTTCCATGGAGACAGAAAAGGAAATATCCTGTCCGGCACACAGGATAAAGTGGCCTGACACCATTGTTGCTGCTGCGAAAAGCAAAAGCCGCCTGGTTGTTTTTTTGCGATATTCCATATTTTATTTTCGACCGGTTTCCGTGAGCGGATTATAAAAAGCCGACTCTTTCATGTTGAACGCTTTGTACTCTAAAAGGGCCCCTCCATGGTCGGAATGCACACCGCCCGATACTGCCACGCTCCTCTTTTCTCCGGGCAGCAGGGTGAGATAGTTATCCGACCAGATCGAAGGCAGGAGTTCCAGCCTGGTGAGGGGATCCACCATTTTAAGTTCCACCATCAAAGCCACCGAATTGCCTTTGTTTTCCAGGGTAAAACCATGCGTGCCCACTTCCCCGGTAAGCTCATCCTCCGATGAAATGACAATATGAGGTTCCGGCAGTTGATTCAGCATGCTGAAATCCTTTTCGCCGCTGAGCCAGTAGATATTGTCTGCGAGGACCTGGCCATGCGCTTCAGTCAATTCAAGTTTCAGAAAGCAGAGTTTCCCCGTTACCGGCACGGGATCCTGCAGGGCGATTGTGGAACTCTTTTGCAGGTCCATGGTTTGTGAAATACTCCAGATCCTTTCCATATCAACTCCATACAGCGAGGCCCTGAGAGTGGCCTGCGGGTAGGATTGGTATGCGGCGTTCACCACCTCCACTGCCATGCGGTTCCGGTTGAACTGCACGCATATGGGGGCTGCGGCTTTTTTTACTCCATAATAGCCCGCATGGGCCTGCAGGTACCAGTCATAGACCTGCCAGGTCATGCTGGGCCAGCTGGAATTGGATTTCCATAGAAGGATGCCGCTGGAGTTTTCCCAAAGCTGGCTGCTGATGGCTTCAATGCTGGCCCTGTATACGTCATAATTGAGAAGCTGGCATTTATCCAGGTACCTCTTTGCATCTTCGGTTGAGGATGAGTCAATGGGACCATAATATGAGCGTACAATGTTGTCGTAGGATGAGAACTTTCGGAGGTCCCGCCCCGGCCAGTCATTGGCGTCATGGTAGGCCCATACCCCGTCCAGCGGAAAACGGCCAGGCATGAAGTTTTTCCCCAGATCGGGCATAAACTTTTTCACGCTTTCAAATACAGGGACCCCGCTGGGCCCTATTTCGCTGCTGAAACCATTCAGTTTCGGATCGGTAAAATATGCATCCGGTTCAATGGTGTGGTAGGGCCCACCGCCGTGGAGGCCATCACCGTTGGATATCCTGAGGAAATGCCTGGAATCCCTGCCATCATAAGCGGGAAGGATGTCGTTCACAATGAGGCCCTCGCGGGGATTGGGTCCTTCGTTGCCACTGCTCCATATGACCAGTGAGGGATGGTTCCTGTATCTCTTGACGATGCTGATGGTGGCTTTGGCAAAAAGTGCACTGTCGGGCCTGTAACCAGGCCTGTTCCTGAAGGTGCCCCAGTAGTCGTTGAGAAAGTCCTGCCACAGCATGATCCCGTGCTGGTCGGCTGCATCGTAGAAGGCCTCTGGCGGCGCTCCTGTGGGCCCCCAGATCCTCAACATGTTCAGGTTTGCGTTTTTTGTGAGCAGGATTTCATTTATATACCTTGCTGTGTTCCAGTTCAGCGTCATGTCCAGCACCCAGTTCCCTCCCTTGCAATAGATGTCACGCCCATTGATGGTATAGACCCTCTCCCTGGGCCCCAAATAGGTGCCCACCTCTCGTATCCCAAACCTGGTTTGCCCGGAGGCCCTTTCACCCTCACCGGTGATGGCACTTATGGTGAGGTTATACAGGTTGGGTTTTCCATACCCATTGGGCCACCAGAGTACCGGTTCCTCCAGATGCAACTCGGACATGTTCCCCTTATTCCACAAGATCTCCAGGGTATCCCCTGGCCCGATGGAGAAGCGCTGCTTCAGGATCACCGGATCACCCTTCCCGGTGAGGGTCCCATTAAGGATTCCCTGTTTTGCATGATCCGAATGGTTCACGAGATCCATCGAAATTGTAATGTCTGCGGAGGAGGTATCCGGCAGAGGCAGATCGGACGTCACATAGAGATTCTCCAATTCGATCTGATCGGTGGCATGGAGATAAATATCCTCAGTAATGCCCATGTCACGGTCCCTTACTGCGGGGATCCAGTCCCAACCCAGTACATCCCATTTGGTGTAGTCCTTGCTCAGGAGCCCGTCAGCCATGTTGGTACCCGGACTGGCAAGCGGGGTCAGGGGCGGGTCCGCGGGTTCACCGGGGTGATCGGGTGGGTAGATTGCGATGGCCAGTACATTGGATTCGTTCTGAAACACCAGTGAAGTGACATCAAACCTGAAGCGGCGTTCCATGCCGACCACTTCTGCGGTATCGGCCAGCTGTTTCCCATTGAGCCAGACATCGGCCCTGTAATTGATCTCACCCAGGGTCAGCCAGATCTTCCTGTGGTTGTACTCAGGCCCGATCGTGAATACCTTCCGGTACCAGTAGGGCTCTTTCCATGGATTTTTACCCGGAATATGGCTGTATTTCAACAGGTCATATTTTTCGTTGAAATGATCATCACAATCGGGGATCCTCATGTTATTGGTCCCCACATAAGGGTTGGGATACAACCCGTTTCGAACCAGTGCCGTAAGCGCCGTGGAGGGGATGCTGGTGGAACTCCACTCGTTTGTGTTCAACGCCTTGCCCGAGATGACCGACCCATCCTTTCCAGCCAGCTCTGACGAGCGCATCCTCCAATCCTCCCGAAGGAGTAACGCACCTGGGGGCAATGGGGCGAGGGGCCCGTCTTCTACATAGAATTCAAATGTATCGCTGGAGGCTTCCTGCGTCCCATGAACGGCCACCACATGCCACTGATGCTTTCCATAGGACATGGGGAATGGAATATACCAGTGCCTGGGAGGAATCACGGTATCCATCAGGATTCCGTCGATCCACACCAGGTATGCATCACAATCCACGGATTGCCAGGAGAATACCGGCGCGTGATCGGCAATCCTGGTCTGATGGCCGGGTTTGAAGAGATCAAATCCTGATCCGGGATCCACGGAATAAACGGCTTCGCTCCAGATTAAGCACAAAAGCAGGAGTGCGGGCTTCACATTGTAAGATCTGTATGGAACCATGATGAATCGTTTTGAAGGAGGCCGTCCATGGCGGGTCGTGAACCGTTTGGGCTACCTCAGCCGATAGCTTACAAAAGCGATATTTTCGCTGTCAGGTGACCAGGAGGGCACATTGATTGTTCCCTGTCCACCAAACAGGCGGGCCATGACCTGAACCTCCCCTGTCTCGAGGTTCATGAGCCGCAGCATCACATCTTTGTTCGGGGGGTGGGAGCCGGCTGGTACATCGGTCCCGAATGTAACATAGACGATCCACCTGCCATCGGGCGAGGGATGTGCAAACCAGTCATTGTACTCGTCGGTAGTGACCTGTTCCTGCTCGCTGCCGTCAGCCTTCATCCTCCAGATCTGCATGGTACCTGTGCGCACCGAGTTGAAATAGATGTACTTTCCATCCGGTGAATATTCCGGACCATCATCAAGCCCGTCTGCGGTGGTCAGCCTTTTTTCCTTGCCGCCGTTCACAGGGATGGTGTATACATCATAGTTGCCCTCCCTTTCTGCACAATAGGTCAGGGTCTTGCCGTCGGGTGACCAGCCATGCCAGTATGAGGGACCCGTCGGGGTGATTTTTTTAGGATCGCCCCCCTCCAGGGGAAGGGTGTAGATCAGCGAACGGCGGGTCTCAGTCTGATCACTGATCACCAGCCGGGTGCCATCCGGGGAGATCCCGTGATCATTGTTGATCCGGGTGGCAAATCCGGTGGGGATGGGTTCAGGATCCCCGCCTTTTACCGGGATCCTGTAGAGCAGCCCGCCGCTGTTGTATACGAGGGAACTTCCATCCGGGGTCCAGTTGGGGGCTTCGATATGGCTCTGGGTATGGTATACCACCCTCCGGTCGAAGGAGGCCACAGATATGGTTTCAAGGGTGCTTTCAATGCTCTTCAGGGAATCGGGAACCGGATTGAGGGTCTCGATCTCCACATTGGAGAAGATGGCCGTTTCAAGGTTATCGTTGTTGTGTGCACAGACACCCAGGCCCACATAAAATGGTTCATTAAAGGGAAGCTTGAAGGTTCCGCCCGTGGGCCTGAACGATCCATCTCCCATATCTACGGACAAGGAAAGATAATCGCCCTCCTTCTCAATGCGCACCCCGGATGGAGAAGAAATGTTGGCCTGAACCTCCCTGGTTACTCCTCCGGTAACCCCCCTGTACTGGATGGAGGTGAGCCCGTCGCCATGGACCGCTGCATCCACATATACCGAACCGGTATCCAGGTCCTGCCGGATGATCAGGCAGGCTTTCCTGTGGGGTTCAAGGCCTTCGCCCACCCATCTGATGTCAGCAGAGATGGATAGATCCCCTGACATCTGTTTCCAAACATAGTGCAGTTCATCGCTTTCGAACCACATGTTGGTCCCTCCTCCTGATATGGTATAGCTATTCCCGGAGGGATCGAATTGAACCGATCCCGCATGACCCACCTTCCCGATATCGCCGTTTCCCTCAAAAATCCCCAGATCGGGTGCGGTGTTGCATGAGGCCATGGAGACAAGAACAATGATCCAGGCAAAAATTATGTGGTGGGTTTTCATAGTTAAAATATTAATTGGTCAGTTCAGAACCCGGGCAAGCCGGTCCCTGTTTCCAAATGTAGTTAAATCCGCGCAATCCCAATAATTTTCAGTCCGTCCGTTGGGGGATGATGACCAGGGAATATTGGTAAGCCCTGGCCGGTATGGTATACTCCTTATGCACCTCACGGCCCCATGAATTGTCGCCTCCCACACCCATTTGAAGATGATCCATATTCCACTGGACCAGCTTGCCCGGGGTAATATCTGCACCATGCCTTGCCGTCAGGGGAACCAATCCGGATGCCGACTCCCTGCCGTCCCCGCCCGGCACAAAATCCAACTCATCGATTCCAAAGGGCCAGGTGCTGCAATTAAGAAACTGGTTATCGGTGGGCTCCACGGTAATGGAGAGGCGTTTCGATTGCACCGTCATCCACCTTATATCGGTTTTATTCCCTGTCTCCTGAGGCCTTGGGTACCGGTGGAACTGCTCCCCTATGGCTCCCCTGTAGATACCGATCCTGCCCGATGTTTTTCTGTCCCAGTATGTTTCATGGGGCCCCCTGCCGTACCAATCTGTCATTGTAAATTCCTCCGGCAGGATCATGAACATGCCCACCCTGGGCAGGTTGGGCAGGGAATCCCTCAGGGGGGTAAATTGGTAATCCACATGGAGCGCTCCTTCCGGCAGCAGCGTGAAGCGGAGGGTAAGTGCAGCGATCTGTCCGGGGAGGTCATAGCGTTGTGAGAATCTCACACCCATCTCAGATATTTCCGGTTTTTCGGTAAGCAGTGGGATGGAGTGATCCGTTGCATCCTTCCAAACTCCGGCCCAGTCCTGCATCCCGTTGCCCAGGTCGTTATCGGTAGGGGCCCTCCAGAAATTGGGATGGATCCCGCTTTCGGTGATCAGTTCCCCGTCATGGAACCACGATTCAATGACGCCGGTTTCCCCATTGATTGTCATGGCTGTATTTTTACCATTGACCTGGAACCGGTTGTGCTCTTCCCGGATTATGGTTGAAGTGTTCCCCGGCGGGGTGTTCCCCGGTGATTCCAAGGGCCGGGAGATGTATTCCCGGAGAATAAACTGGTCAAAGGCCAATTCGGATCCCGCCTCAAACACCCCGGCATCGGATTTGGCAATGAGACGTGACAGCAGGATGTACTCCTTTCCCGGTTTCATGGGAACCGGTTTGATCTTCAGGGTCCACTCCTGTTTGGGAGGGATGACCAGGTCAGCAATCTCTCCTCCTCCGGCCGGCTTCCCGTCTTCCAGCCAGCTCCACTCAAGGATCATATTCTCCAGTGAAGCAAAGAAATTCTCGTTGGTCACCGTCAGGATACTGGCTGCCGGGTCCCACCTGAAATGTGCTGGCTGATAGACCTTCTTCACCTCCTGAAGGTGAGGATGGGGGATGCGGTATGGATCCACCAGGCCGTTGTTCAGAAAGTTGCCATCGGTGGGCAGGTCCGGCTCGTAATCATGTCCGTAGGCCAGGTAAGGGTCTCCGTTTTCATTCCTGTATTCAAGCGACTGGTCCACCCAGTCCCATATGTATCCCCCCTGCAAGGCCGGATATTTATCGATGATGTCCCAGGTATCCTGAAGGTTTCCCACAGAATTACCCATGGCGTGGGCATACTCGATCATGATGCCCGGTTTGGGGGGATGGTCTTCGGCATACTTCACCAGGGATTCCGGCCTGGGGTACATGGGACAGAAGATGTCGGTATAATCATCCATCGCGGCGGGTTCATACTGGACCGGCCGGGTGTGATCCACCCCTTTCAGCCATCGGTAAAGTGAGCGAAAAATCTCCCCTTCACCCGCCTCGTTGCCCAGCGACCAGATAAGGATGGAAGGATGGTTCCTGTCCCTGTAAAACATTCTCTCCACACGGTCCTGGTGGGCGGGCAGCCAGGAGATCTCATTTCCCAGCTGGGTGGCGCTGTCGTTTGCCAGGGGATGACTTTCTATGTTGGCTTCATCGATGACGTATAACCCATATTTGTCACACAGGTCATACCAGTATGGGTGGTTGGGGTAGTGGCTGCTCCGGACCGCATTGATGTGGTTCTGTTTCATCAGCCGGATATCCCGTTCCATGGATTCCCTGGAAACCACATGGCCCGTATATGGGTCGGTCTCATGCCGGTTGACTCCTTTGATGTAGATGGCTTTTCCGTTCACAAGCAACTGACTTGAGCAGATCTCCACGCTTCTGAAACCAATTGCCTTGCGGATGTATTCATTATTCGCAGGCCGGTCATCATCGATGAGTTGCAGGCATAATTCGTAACAATTGGGGATCTCGGCTGACCATGGTTTCACATGGGGTAAGTTCGAAGCAACGGCGAGATCAACGGATCCGCCAGGGGGAATTTCAATGGTTCCCTCATCGGCAAAGAGCTTCGTTTCCCCGTGGGAGATGCCAACCCTGAACCGGCGTTGGGCCGTGTCCCCAGTATGGTTCTGCAGCGATGCGGTTAGCAGGAATGTCCCGTTCAGGTATGTGGAATCCAGTCCGGCCGACACCTGAAAATCATTCACATGCACCCGGGGTCTGTGATAAAGATAGACCTCCCGTTCGATTCCGCTCATGCGCAGCATGTCCTGGCTTTCCAGGTAGCTCGCGTCGCTCCAGCGGAACATCTGAATGGCCAGCAGGTTCTCTCCCGGCCGGACAAACCTGGTGATGTCAAACTCTGCAGGGGTTTTTGATCCCTGTGAATATCCCAGGAACCGGCCGTTCAGATAGAGGTACATGGCAGATTTGGCCCCGGCAAAATGGAGAATGATCTCCCCGTCCCTCCATGTTTCCGGCAACCGGAACCTGTGCCGGTATGTACCCACGGGATTATAATCGTCAGGGGCATCGGGCCAACGGGTGGAAAAAGGGTAGCGTTCATCAAGGTATATGGGCCGGCCAAACCCCTCCACTTCCCAGTTGGCCGGGACCGGTATGGAATCCCATCCACTGTCGTCAAGCCCTCTCTTATGAAAGTTCCGGATCCTCTCCGCGGGCGAACGGACCCAGTGAAACTTCCACATTCCATTCAGGGAGAGGAACCGGTCCGATGAGTCAGCCAGGTTCCGGATGGCAAGTGGTTCAGATTCAAAGGAGAAGAAATCAGTGTGGGGTTTCATTTTATTCACGCCGAATACGGTATGATCCTCGTGAAAAGTTTGTGCCTGTTTCCCATCCGGGTTGGAGCATGACCCCGAAAATGCCAGGGCACATATCAGGTAGATCACCCCATGCTTCATTGCACCATGAAATCTTCTTGCATCACTGTGTTCAATTCGGAGAGAAGCCGATCGGCCTGTTCCAGGGAAAAGACCATGGGGGGTTTGATCTTGATTACATTGTCATCCTTTCCGTCGGTGCTCATCAGCACCCCCAGTTCCTTCATCCTTCCAATGAGATAGGCTGCTTTGCGGGTAAGCGGGTTCATTGATCTGTCTGCCAGTTCCACACCCAGGAAGAGTCCCTGGCCCCTGATCTCCCCGATAACCGGGAATTCATCCTGCATCTTCATGAGCCCCGCCTTAAGGTAGTTCCCGGTATCCAACGCATTTTTCTGGAGTTCTTCCTGCCTGATTACCCGCAAGACCTCCAGGCCAATGGCGCAGGAAACAGGATTGCCCCCAAAGGTGTTAAAGTACTCCATGCCATTGGCAAATGCATCGGCCACCTCCCGGGTGCAAACCACTGCTGCCAGCGGGTGACCGTTACCGATGGGTTTTCCAATGGTCACAATGTCGGGGACCACGCCATGCAGCTGGAATCCCCAGAATGCACTTCCAACGCGTCCGCACCCCACCTGGACCTCATCTGCAATGCAGACCCCGCCAGCCCTGCGAACCGATTCATAGGCCATTTGAAGGTATCCGTCAGGGAGTTCGATCTGACCGCCGCAGCTGATGATGCTTTCGCAAATAAATCCGGCCACATTCCTTCCAAGGGACTGAATATGATCGACCTGTTCCTTGATATGCAAGGCATAGCGCGGGCCAGTGTCCTGTCCCTTGTATATACCCCGGTAGCTGTCGGGCAATGGGACGATGTGTGTATGCTCCGGGGCCCCTTTGCCCCCTTTGCCATCGAACTTGTACGAACTCACATCCACGCACCCTGTGGTATTGCCATGATACCCCACCTCCACAGCGATCATGTCCCTGTTTCCGGTTATGGTCCGGGCCATTCTCAGTGCAAGCTCGTTGGCTTCACTGCCCGAATTCACCACATGGACCACTGAAAGATCCCCTGGAAAAGTGCTGAGCAGCTCCTTTGCAAATTCATTGATATTGTCATGCAGGTATCGTGTGTTGGTGTTCAGGAGCGCCATTTGCTGCTGGCCGGCTTTCACAACTGCAGGATGTTCGTGCCCCACATGGGCCACGTTGTTGACCGTGTCCAGGTACCTTCGCCCTGTTTCATCGATGAGGTGTACCCCGGCTCCACGGACTATTTTTATGGGCTCTTTATAGGATAGGCTCAGGCTTTTCCCAAGGTGTTTCTGCCTGAAGGAAATGACCTCATCGCGTCCCCTGTGAACCGGGGCCTTCAATGCGGGATCCTTGAAAAGAAAGTTGGGATCGGGGCAGATGCTTCTCCATACCTCCGTCTGCCTGTAGAAGGCTACCCCCGGAAAATCATCTGCATATTCCAGGGTTGAGAGCATCACCTGGAAATGGAGATGGGGCGCCCAGTTGCCATTTTCGGGGGCTTGTCCGATCAAACCGATGCATTCGCCCTTCCTTATGCTTTGACCGGTGCGGATCTTTTCAATGCTCCCGGGGGAGAGATGCCCGTGAAGGGTGTGAAATGCAACCTTACCCTCCAAATGCCTGAGGATGACCAGTCCCCCGTACTCCTTATCTCCTGCATCATTCACGGCAGTGACAACCACTCCGTCAAACAGCGTGTGCACGGGTGTCCCGGAAGGGACCCAGAGATCAATCCCAAGATGGATGGTCCTGCTTTCCCTCCCGGCATTGCCCTGTTTATCGTATGCCGGGGTGGTATACACGATCCTTGGTTCCAGGTACCCCCCTGCGAGGATCCGATCCATGGCCAGGGACTGGATCCTGTCCAGCCTGTATTGAAAATGGACCAGGTCATCCGTCTCCTGATAATGACCGGTCCATGGACTGGTTAAGCCGAGATCCAGGTGATGAACCCGCTCTTTTTGGAGGGTAGGGAAGAGGGAAGACAGCCTCACATCCTGTTTATCAGACCATTGCTTAAATCCTCTCTCCAGGGGGTGGGGGCTGAAGCCGCAGGCATTCCTGAAGCTGAAATGGGCAAATTCCCTTTTGACCTGCTTCCACTTCCCCAGCAGATCCCAGGCTGGTTTTTCGCTGATCAGCAGGTACCGGTTGCCCGGCTCTGCTTCTTTGTTGATGGCCGACTTGGTTACGCTGATCACCAGGCGCATGGCCACCAGGTGATAGAGGTATTCCAGTTCCTCTTCCTGCAGCGGGAACTGGCTGTGATATCCTTTCACCACCGGCAGGGCCGCACTTAATGGATCTGGTTTTCCCATCACCGCATAAGCGATGGTAATGGCAAGGTCGTTGATTACCTGGGTATATACTGCATCCCCGAAATCGATGATCGCTTTGACCCGCGGTTCAATCAGGTCACCGGTCACGATGATGTTATTGTCATTGGCATCATTGTGGACGACACCTTTTCTAAGCTGGCTGTACCCCCCGGATGATGAAAAACCGTCCTGAAAAAAGTCAATGACGGATCGCTGTACCCCAGAGAAGAGGTGCAGGTGATCGCGTGTCCAATCTCCCCGGGACACATCCCAATCAAATTCCCGGTGGCCCCAGGGATGGTCAAATCCCTGGAGTGAACGGGTCAGGGCGCCGGTTTTCTCTCCCAGGCTGAATAACAGCGGGTCGCCTATGGGGTTGACTTCTGACCATATTCTCCCCTCAATCCATGAATAGAGCCGGACGATGCGGCTCCTTCCCATATCATCGGTTGTTTCACCCACCGCCCGTCCCCGGAGGTCCGTTATGGTCAAAGGCAATTCCACTTCCGGGTTGCTCCTGCTCAGATGGTCCAGAATCCCCTGCTGGAATTCCACGTGTTGCAGATCCACTCCCGGACGGCTCACTTTGAACAGGTGGGTGGAGGTGCCCGATCGGATCCGGAAATTGAAATCCAGCTCCCCGGGAAGTGACACGACCTCTCCCTTCAGACCATACAGTTCGCTGATCATTCTGGATGCCTGCCCTTCAGTGATCCTGATGGATGAAAAATCTGCTCCCATGGCACCAAGTTATTAAAACCTGAGGGAAAGACAGCTCAGACCCCCGTCCAGTTTTTGAAATTCTGACACATCCAGCGTGATGGTCCTGTATCCCTCGCCTTCAATCTTGTTCCGGGTATTTGGAAATCCTGCCGGAACCAGAACGGTCCCATTGATCCACAGGGAGTTGGCGGCATATTCCTCTGCCGGATCCACCTTGATATGATGGTACGCTTCAAAGGCAGGATGGGTCAGCAGCTCCGCAGCCACAAGCAGGTTATTGTTTTCAAGGTACGAACACCCGCTTTTCAGATGCAGCATGCGGTGAAGGGGAATATGGGAGGATGACATCCCGTAACGCTCCAGTATCACGGAGAGCTGGGCGGCACCCTCCTCGTTGGTCCGCCCCGAGATCCCGATATAGAAGTGATTCCCGGCCATCATGACGTCCCCTGCATCCAGGGTCCCCGGAGATTCGATGATTTCAATATGCCTGTAAAATGATTTCAGCACCTTTCCAATGGCTTTTTTTTCACCATTCCTTGAGGGCGCCCCGGGGTTGGTGACAATGGCGCATGCAGGGGTGCATAAAGCCACATCTTCCACGAAGGTGGAATCCGGAAACCGGGGATCGGGGTCAAGGACCTCGATCTCCAGACCGCATGATCTCAGTGCTTCAACATACCCGGCGTGTTGTTCAATGGCAAGGTTAAAATCCGGTTTGCCCAGTGAGGCTGAGGTCAGGCCGTCGATCATCCGGGAGCATGGTTTGCGAACGATTGCTTTGGTGAACATAGCTTGTAAATATACTTAAATGGTTATTGGAACCTCAGGGTAATGCCAAGGTGAAATTGACGCGGCAGTCCCGGATAATAGTACCGGGGAGCATTTCCACCGAAAGAAGGCGCATTGACAAGGATCATTGAGGCGTATTGCGCATTGGTCACGTTCCGGACCCCTCCGTTGAACTCCATTGAAAATGGACCGGGCCCCAGTTTGAGGTCCCAGGCCGCCTGAAGGTGGAGGATTTGGTAAGAACCATAGCGGTCGGCATTGGCATCATTCATCCATTGACCGCCTGTGAACTGGTGGTGCAATTTCAGGGTAAACCGGTCCCGGCTGAAAAAAATAGCCGAGTTCAGTTTCTGGAATGGGATCCCGGGAAGCTTTTTACCTCCATAATCGATGCCGTCATCCTGGAAATCGGTAAACCGGTTGTCCGAAAGGTAATAACCGAGGGTGGCCCCGGCGTTGAACCGGGTTTCTTTCCCGGCCGGGTATAAGGTGCCGGTAACCCACAGTTCAAGGCCGGTATTCCTGGCTTTGCCTGCATTGGCACCGGTAAAA
The DNA here is from genome assembly GCA_024640885.1 of Bacteroidota bacterium. GTDB lineage: Bacteria > Bacteroidota > Bacteroidia > Bacteroidales. Next base: position 18,867 of record JAHEEC010000024.1, read on the forward strand.
ATTTCCTCGGTGATCCGTTCTGTGACCAGGAGGTTGTTGAGGAAAATTGTATAGAGGGCGGCCTCGTACCGGATCCTACCCCCGGCAAGCAATCCCCTGTGTCCCAGCTCCAGGTTCCAGCCTGTCTCTGGTTTGAGTTCCGTATTGATGATCCCTTCGGGCAACAGGGTCTCTTCCAGGGAAGGGGCGGAGAATCCATGGCCGGCAGAGGCATAGAGATAGTGATCCGTGTGGTGATTGAAACTGATGCCGATCCTGGGAGAGACCACCAGGGGATAGCTGTAGCTCCCTGACTGATCGGTGGAATCTGCCTGAAAATTTGTTTGCAGTTCATAATGGAGGAGATGGAGATTGATCCCGCCGTCTATGAGTAGCCTGCCGGTGGGTCTCCACTGGACAAGCGCAAATGCGTTGGCATATTTCCGGGTCTCATTCTGGTCACTTTGCAGCAAACCCCGGGAGCCGTTCTCAGTTTCATAGATTTTCCACCGGTACCATTCGTGGAAATATTCCAAACCTGCCCTGAAGCTCCACCTTTTCCTCTCAAACTGGAGGTACTCCCTGAAACCCAGGTTTGCGGAGCGGTCATCCAGGATGTTAAAGGGCCTGGATTCGTATGGATCTGTATAGGAAGTGAAGAGCACCAGGTGGTTGGTGACTCCGTTTCGGAGCGCTGATTCGATTTTTACCCCGCCGAGCAGCTTTGAATATTCTTCAAAACCCCTCACTTCAAGCCAGTTCGGGGCAGCTTTCCATGGTTGGCTCTCAAAGTCCGTTTTATTGAGTGAACTCGGGATCCTGGCGAACAGGTCCACCAGTGAGAGGGTGAATGAAATGGTGTTCCGGTTCCCGAAATACCTGCAATTCAAAAAGAGATTGGTCCTGGAATAGTTGCTGTTTTCACGGTACCCTTCCGAAAGGGATGTGGTGATCCCTCCCGTTGCCACAAACCTTTGATTCTTGTACATGGCATTCAATCCGGCCCTTAGCGTATTAAAAGAGCCAAACTCGGAGGTCATCGCGGCAGAGAAACCATCCTTGCGGGGATAGGGGGAATTTAACCTGACAATCCCCCCGAGCCCTGATCCATACAGCGCAGAGGATGGCCCTTTCAGGATCTCCAGTTGCCCGATCCCCGAAAGATCCAGGTCCTCAAGGGTGCTGACACCGTCCCCCGAGGTCAGGGGTATATCATCGAGGTAGGCCCTGATTCGATTGGAATTGTATGGGGTACGGGATCCCACCCCCCGGATCACGAGCCGGTTCGTGTTATAGGATCCCGATGCCATATAGATCCCGGGAGCCATATTGATCAGATCCGTGGAGGTCAGTGCGAATTTAAGGTCCATATCGTCGGGTTTCACCGCGAAGAGTCCCCCCGTGGCCTTCAGTGAAGATTCACCGAATGGCAGCACTGATACGGTCACATCATCCAGTACAATGGTATCGGACAGGCCCTGACCGTGAAGGTGCACCATCAAGCACACCGAAAGCATGACTGTCACTTTCTTAACCATTATTTAGTAAGGTGCATATTTTGTTTTAATGATCCAAATTCCGTTTCTTACTAAATAAAAATGGTCATGTCTTACATTAAAAGTCAAGTGCGTGCACTCCTGATCCCCATATTGTTCGCAATCCCCCTCTTCATCACCTCATGCAACCGGGCCGAAGCAGGTACCGGTGATGCCGTGATCCCAGATGAGGATCCAAAGGCAGTGGAGATCTACAACAATTATTGTGCAACATGTCATGGAAGCGATCTCCGCGGCGGGAACGCCCAGAGCCTTCTTGATGGAATCTGGCAATTTGGGGACGGCTACGGGTATGTGAGCCGGAACATCAAGTTTGGGATCCCGCACCTGGGAATGCCATCCTTTGAAAGCACCCTGAACGAAGGGGAGATCAACCTGCTTGTGGATTATTTGTACGAGCAGCAATCAAAGGCCGGTGTCGTAAAGCCTGACCCCCCTGCCACCCTGGAGAGCTCAGAATATCTTATAAAGAGCGAAATCTGGGTGGATCACCTGGAGATTCCCTGGGCCATAGTATTCCTGAACGGCGACACGGCACTGATTACCGAGCGGCCGGGAAGGTTGAGGATGGTTGCCGGAGGAAAGCTGGTTGAGACCCCGGTTGCAGGCACACCTGTGGTATTGCACGAGGGCCAGGGTGGATTGATGGACGTGAACATTGATAAGGACTACAGGAGCAATGGCTGGATATACCTTTCATACAGCCATGAGATCGAGCAAAGGACAGGTGATGACAGGTCCCCTTCAATGACCAGGATCGTAAGGGGCAGGATCAGGAATATGCAATGGGTGGATGAGGAGCTGGTCTACGAGGCACCGTTTCAGACCTACAGTACCACAAGGCATCATTATGGCAATCGAATGGTCTTCGATAAAAAGGGTTATCTCTATTTCAGTGTGGGTGAAAGGGGAGCACAGGACCAGGCACAGGATCCCAGGCGCCCCAACGGAAAGATCCACCGCATCTATCCTGACGGGACCATTCCGGATGATAATCCTTTCAGGAGCGTGGGGCTTTCAACCCTCTATACGCTGGGAAACAGGAATCCCCAGGGGATGTCGGTTCATCCTGAAACAGACGAGGTCTGGGCAAGCGAACATGGTCCCCTGGGCGGGGATGAACTCAACCTGATCCGGAAGGGGGTCAATTACGGTTGGCCCGTGATCACATACGGCCGGAACTACAATGGCACTTCTGTAACCGACTTCACCCGGAAGGAGGGGTATGCCCAGCCAATCCTTTACTGGAAACCTTCCATTGCCGTTTGCGGCATTGAGTTTTACCAGGGTGAGGCTTTCCCAAAATGGAAAAACAGGCTCCTGGTGGGTGCATTGAAATACGAAGATGTGCGGATCCTGAATGTGGAGGAGGATAGGGTCATGCACCAGGAGGTGATCCTGAAGAATTTTGGCCGTGTCAGGGATATCGGTCTCGATCCGGAGGGAAACGTCTATGTGGTGGTGAATGCACCCGACCGGGTGATCCGCCTTTCATCCCTGGGGGAACGAACCGGGCAGTAGCGGTGGTCCCGGTCAGGTGGATACCTCCGTTTTATAGCCGAGGCTCCCCTGGCCTGTACTTTTTTATCACCATATAGGCAACGGAAAGGATCCCGATAAACAGTGATATTCCCCAGATCTCCTTCCCTGTGAGGCTGGAAAGGAACCACAGGATGACCAGTGCCGTGATGACCGGCACCAGGAAACCGCCGGGTATTCTGAAGTGGGGTGGGGTTCCATCCTTGTTTTTGAGCCTTAACCGGATCACAGCCATGGCCATTGCGAAATAGACAAGCAGGACGGTTGCACTGGAAAGTATGGCCAGTTGCCGGAATCCCCCGAATAAAGTAAAAATAAATGCCACTATGGCATAGACCACAATGGCCACAGAGGGTGTCGCATATTTGGGATGGATCCTGGAGAGGGCCATGATGGGAATTACCCGGTCCTTGGATGCCCCGTAAAGGATCCTCGGAATGCTGAGCATCTCGCTGCTAAGGTTGCCGAACATTGAAACCCCTGCACCTATGGTCATCAGGGTAAGTCCCAGTGGTCCGATGGCCTTGCTTGCCACTTCGCCCAGTGTATTTTCCTGGAAAAGGGCAAGAGACGGCCCCAGCACACCCTGGGATATGGTCTGCACAAGCAGGTACAGCAACAGCACCACCCCAATGCTGATAAATATGGACCTGGGAATGGTTTTCTGCGGGTTCCGGACCTCACCGCTTACCGATAAACCCGATTCGCCTCCCTGGAACGCAAAGAACAGCAAGAGCGATATTTGTCCCATCTCACGCAAGGAAGGGGTATCACTCCATGCAAGGTTCTGGATCTGAATGTCCTTTGAAACAAACAAAACGAATAGGACAAGCGGGGCCAGCTTCGCAATGGTAATGGCTTTAACCAGGACCAGCCCCTTCCTTACACCGGTGACATTGAGATAGGCCAGGCCTCCAAAAATGAGAAAAATCCCCAGGATCCTCATGGGTAGAGTGAAACTGAATGGGAGGATAGAATCCGCAATATCAATCACGGCATGCGCCACTGCTGCATCGGCGGAAATGGCCGCAACAAGGAATAGAAATGCCGCATTAAATCCAAAATAGTCCCCCAGGGCCTTGTCGATGTATGCATATACTCCCCCGTCGGAGGTGATGATGCTTCCCACCTCGGCAAAACAGAGCATGACCAGGCTGATCAGGATCCCGCAAAACAGGTAGGCAAGAATGCTGGCCGTACCCAGGCCCGAGGCAACCATGGCCGGAAGCACGAAGATCCCGGCCCCGATCATTGTGTTGATCAGGTTGGAGCTGAGGCCCCAGACCCCGATCTCTCTTTTAAGGTTGCTGCCGGCCATAATTTTTGCCTGGTTGGATTTAATCTTTAACCAGCATTATTTTTTGGGTCATCAGGGAACCGTCTTTCATTCTGATCATTACAATATACTGTCCGCCGGGGCAATCCTCTAAATCAAGGGTTTCCTTAAATGAGACCACCTGGTGAAGTTGCCTGGCGAATACCTTCTGACCGAGAAGGTTGTAAACCAGGATCTCCAGATCCTGCCTTTCCGGAATGGAACCCTCAATACCGATGAAACCGTCCGAAGGATTCGGAAACACCATAAAGCCAGAGGGCCGGTCGGCCTGGTGGACAGAAGTTGCACCCAGGAACGTGAATTCTAACCAGTTGATATTAAAAAGGGGTTTCTGGATTGTCAATCGAATGCGCTGTTCTCCTTCAGGCAGAGCCAGGCTCTTTTTGGTATTGATCCAGGTTTGCCATCCTCCGGTGGGGGCAAAGCTGGCCTCATGCAAAAGCGTCAGGTTTCCATCGGCATCCATTAACTCCAGTTTTACCGCTCCTGTCTCATTCTGGGCAGCAGTCCGGTAAGTCACATTATAAGTACCGGCCTGGGATACATTGATGAAATAGTCGGCATAATCGCCGGCGTCAAGATAACTGATGTTTTGCCCTGCACCGATATCGGTTGTACTTTCAAGTTGAATACCCGATTGAATGTAATATTCCTCAGCCTCTACCTTCCCCGGAACCGCATGGAATATCGCTACCCTGTTGTTGACCGGCCTTAAATTAAAGGATTGCAGCGGAGTCCCATCCAATGCATTGATTCCGCTGCCCGAGTAGGTGACCTGGATGATATCGGATGACCTGAAGGTGGTGTTGGCAGTAAAAATGATCATCCTTGGGTTTTCCATGTTCAATCCGACTGATTGAATGGAGACCGGAGCTCCATTCACCAATACCTGGAAGTCAGCCGGCGATTGGGGCAGGGGTCCGGCAAGCGGTTTATTGAGGTTTAATTGTATTGTATGGTCATCCAGCGTCATGGCAGAAAGAAAAAGTGTGGCCATCGAAGATGTGGACCCTTTTTGAATAAACTTCAGGCTGCCGAGATTAAAACCGCTGTGATCAGCAAAAAAACGGATCTTATGATCAGAGGTGGAGAGGATCACATCCCGGATCGTAACCGTTTGCCAATTCTGCCAGTCTCCTGTGCTCGGGACATTCATTACCCTGCTCACATCGGCGCTGCCTGACTGGAGATGGAATTTTCCTTCCGTACCTGTGGATGCCACCCTCACCTCCACGTCATAGATGGCAGTGGTTGCCACATTTACACTGTACTGCATCCACTCTCCCGAGGAGATCCACCCAATGCTGTACCCGTTGGAATTGATCTTGTCCTGGGATGGTTCTATATCCACGGCATCATTCCTGACCATCCAACCATTGTTCCATGAAGTGTAAGTTCCGGTGGATACCTGGTAATTCGCCACATCGGTGTCATAATAGGCTGAATTCAAAACTCCCATGTCAAAATCAGTGGGATGGACCACCCCGGGGATTTCCTGGATTTTGTAGGGCACGGCCTCCCCGGAATAGACCTGCCTGAACATGGCATCGATCACATCCTTATGGTAGATGCAGTTTTCCAGTTTCAATCCCTCTGCCATTTGCATCAAAGCAGATCTTGCAGCCTCCGCACCGGGTTGGGTTCCGTTCCCCTCCCAGAAATCAAGCAGGCTTTGATAGGCGTCTGTTTTCGGAACGGAGAGGGGGCCGGCAATGGATTCGATTTTCTTCATGGGCCACCAGGCCCAGCCGATCTGATGCTCCTCAAACAACCGGATCGCATCCCTGAACCACACATTTGAGTTTTCCCCGGCTTCTCCAAAATAGAGGGGAACCTGGTAGGCATCCCTGAGGTTCAGCACCCACTGAATGGAATTTTGGTTATTGACCGACCAGTATTTATGTGGACTGTAGACCAGGTTGTCATCCCAGGGGGGGGTCAGTCCGTTGAAATCATTTGCAAACCAGTTGCCCTCAATAAAGAGCATGTGGTGTTGATCCACTTTTCGAATGGTGTCCGTGATTTCATGATAAAGGTCCCTGAGGGGTGTATTCCCGCTCATGTTCCAATTGGGTTCATTGATCAGGTCGTAGCCTGCTACCCAGGGTTCATCCGCATACCTTTCAGCGATTTTTTTCCAGAGTGCCACCGTTTTATCCCTGTTTTCCTTGCTTTCCCAGAGTGATGGTCTGGAGGGGTCATAATCAGAAATACCTGCATCATATCCCTGGCCGCCCGGGGCGGCATGAAGGTCCAGGATCACATACATCTGGTTTTGGCTGCACCATGAAATAAGGCTGTCGGTAAGTTCAAATCCTTTCTGGATCCAGGTATGCGCTCCTTCGACGGGCTCCTCTTCCACTGGCAGGGTGAAGAGGTTGTAGTGCATGGGCAGTCTCACCGAATTGAATCCCCAGGCTTTGAGGGAATCAATGTCGATTTTGCGTACATGGTTTTTCAGCCACTTCTCGTAAAACAGGTCAGTATTCTCCGAACCGATTAATTGTTCAATTTTGTCCCTGATCTGGTACTGGGCATTGGCAAAGCCGGATGTTTGCAGCATATATCCTTCCTGGAGCATCCAGCCTCCCAGGCCCATTCCCCTTAAAAGGAGAGTATCACCATCGCCATTCACTATAGCCTTGCCTTGTGCTCTCAGGTATCCCTGGCCAGACAGATTTGCCGGGATTGCAAACCACAGCATAAGTGCCAGGGTGGTTAAAGACGGAACCTTTCCAAGGATCATCAGAGACTTGTCCGGATTAAACAATTTTTTGCCCATGGCTCAAAAATAACCATCTTACGCAAAATTCCAATCCTGGCCGTAATTTCCCGTGATCACAGGATGAAACGGGGAGCAACTTGAATAATGCCATGAATTTGTATCTTACCTTCAATTTCTTCAATCTTGTAATAAATCATAATTATCCTTCCATATGTGGTTAATTGCATTGCTGGTCATTTCAATCGCTTTCATACTTCTGACCACCTCGAAGCTAAAATGGCATCCGGTCCTCGCACTTCTTGTGGCTGCTTTTGGATACGGGGGCTTTTCGGGGGCCCTCTCCATGGAGGAGGTTGTGAAATCAGTGAACAGTGGTTTTGGGAATACAATAGGGCTCATTGGGATTGTCATTCTCGCAGGTTCAATCATCGGTAAGTTCCTGGAAAAATCGGGTGGTGCCATGACACTCGCAGGAGGGACCCTGAAGCTGGTTGGCAAAAAAAACGTCCCCCTTGCGTTAAACATCATTGGAGCCATCGTGAGCATCCCCGTATTTTGTGATTCGGGATTCATCATTCTGGCTCCACTGGCAAAAGCCCTCACCAAACAGGCAAAGATCTCTTTTGCCGCAGGAGCCATGGCCCTCAGCCTTGGGCTTATCCTGACCCATTCCATTATTCCGCCGACCCCGGGACCGGTAGGAGCGGCAGGGATCCTGGATGCCGACCTTGGATTGGTGTTCCTTCTGGGATTGCCTGTGGGTATCACCGGGCTCCTTGCCGGATGGATATTTTCTGTCAAAATTGCCTCTAAGACCCGGATAGATCCATCTCCCGGTTCGGTGACGGAAGAGGTAAAATCCAACGGGAATCCATCTGCTGTAAAATCGGTCCTTCCCATTTTTGCCCCCATCCTGCTGATCCTTCTCCGCTCCGTCAGCGGGCTTCCCCAGGCACCCTTTGGTACGGGGAATTTCTCGACTTTTATCAATTTCTTCGGGCAACCTGTTGTTGCGCTGCTTATCGGCGTCTTTCTCTCCATGCTCCTGCCGAAAAAACTTACCAGGGAGATGATCTCCACCGGGGGCTGGCTTGGAGAGGCTGTGGTTGCAGCGGCAACCATCATTATCATCACCGGTTGTGGGGGAGCTTTTGGGCAGGTTTTGCAAAATTCCGGGATTGGCAATGTCATTGGCCAGAATTTGTCCGGTGCGGAAAGTTTGAGCATCCTGTTACCGGTCATTATCGCTGCTTCGTTAAAAACTGCACAGGGTTCGGGTACGGTGGCCATTGTGGCAGGTGCAGGGATCATGGCCCCGTTGCTTGCGCCGCTTGGAATGGATGCTCCCCTGGCAAAGGCCCTGGTGGTGGTTGCCCTGGGAGCTGGAAGCATGATCGCCAGCCATGCCAACGACAGCTATTTCTGGGTGGTCACGCAAATGTCGGGAATGAGCGTGAAACAGGGATATAAACTTCAAACACTGGGAACAATGACAGTGGGGATCATATGTTCACTGGCCGTCTGGTTGCTGAGCCTGGCTGTGCTTTGACAAACTCCAATCCCATAAAAATGGTAACGATTTTTTATACAATCACGGTCTGAAAAAAAATGGCGAGAAAGGGAAATGGATAATATTCAGCTTACAAAGATCAGACAGCGTTTCAAAGCCAATGGGATCGATGATCTGAAAGGATCCGTTGAATCGGAAATGGAGAAGTTGAGTGGTTCAGTTAAACCGGGGGACAGGATCGCAGTGGCGGTGGGAAGCAGGGGGATTGGCAATTTGGCCATGATCCTTAAGGAGGTCCTGGCCCATTTAATCAGGCTAAAGGCCTTCCCTTTTATTGTCCCTGCGATGGGGAGTCACGGAGGGGCCTCGGCAGAGGGGCAGGAGGGGATCCTCTCCGGTTACGGGATCACCGAAGGTACCATGGGGGTCCCGGTGCACTCTTCCATGGAAGTGGTTGAACTGGAACGGGGTGGTTGCCCCTGCCCGGTCTATATGGACAGGTATGCCTTTGAATCGGATGGTGTCATTCTGATCAACAGGGTCAAACCACACACCGATTATCATGGGGACTATGAAAGCGGACTGGTAAAAATGGCAGTGATCGGACTGGGAAAAGAGAAGCAGGCTTCTGCGATCCACAGGTATGGTGTATACGGACTCTCCACACTGATTCCCCTGGCAGGGAAGCAGGTGCTGTCCACAGGTAAAATCCTTGGGGGCATCGGCCTCGTGGAAAATGCCCTTGATGAGACCATGGTGGTAGAGGGATTGAAGGCCGGGGAATTTCTTGAACGGGAGCCGGACCTGCTGGAGATTGCAAGGCAACACATGCCATCCCTGCCCGTGAAAGAGATCGACCTCCTGATCATTGATCAGATGGGAAAGGATATCAGCGGTGTGGGGATCGATCCGAATATCATTGGAAGGATCAGGATTCCAGGGCAGGAGGAACCCGGTGTCCCCCAAATCAAAGCAATCGTCATCCTGGACCTGACCGATGGCTCCCATGGCAATGCCATAGGAATGGGGTTGGCAGAGGTGATCACCAGGAGATTGTACGATAAGATCGACTTTGCAGCCACCTATGGCAATGCGGTTACCAGCAGTTTCCTCGAAAGGGCAAAGATCCCGCTGGTTGCCGGCACAGACAGGGAGGCCTTTGAGATCGGGCTGAGAAGTTGCGGGTACCTGGCCACAGGTGAGGAGCGAATCATTCGAATCAGGGATACCTTGCACCTGGGTGAAATGTATGTTTCCCGATCCGTTATGAATGCCTTGAGCGGTATAGATGGGATCGAATCCATGGGACCATGGAAAGAGCTGTTTGACATGCAGGAGCAGGTTGTTCCCTTTTAGTCGGAGCAGTGCCAGGATGTTTCTATTGCTCCAGTTTTTCTCGCTCCCTGGCGAATATGGCATTTGTTTACTGTCCGCAAGATTGGGTTTAAATAGATAAGAGATGCACATTAAAAAGAGTATTGAAAGGATACCCGGGGGGATGATGGTGATCCCGTTAATATTAGGTGCGGTGGTCAATACGGTCTCTCCGCAGGCACTTGAGATCGGTGGATTTACAACGGCCATTGCCAGGGGTTCCTCTGCATTAATCGGGGTTTTTCTCGTTTGCATGGGGGCGGGAATCAGTTTCAAAGCTGCTCCAAGGGCATTAAAAAAAGGTACTGCCATCGTTACTTCTAAATTCGTCATTGGGGTCCTTCTTGGGCTTCTAATTACAAAGCTATTCGGAGACAATGGATTCCTGGGCCTCTCCTCACTTGCGGTGATCGCCGCAATGACCAACAGCAACGGAGGCCTGTTTGCCGCATTGGTGGGTGAGTTCGGTGATGAAACCGATGTGGGATCCATTGCTGTGATCTCCATCAATGATGGTCCGTTCCTGACCATGGTCGCATTGGGGACTGCCGGGATCGCCACCATTCCGGTGAACAGCCTTATCGGGGTTTTGATACCCATCGCAGCGGGGATGATCCTTGGAAACCTGGACGGCGAAATGAAGAAGTTCCTGGTGTCGGGGGGACCGCTGCTGATCCCCTTTTTTGCATTTGCACTGGGGGCGGGGATCGATTTTAAAGTTTTAATTGTAGCCGGATTGTCCGGTGTCTTGCTGGGTTTCATCACCACACTGGTGGGAGGATTTTTTAATATATATACCGACCGGTTGACCGGCGGCAGCGGGATTGCGGGTGCAGCGGCATCGAGCACTGCCGGAAATGCTGTGGCCACACCGGCGGCGGTAGCACTGGCCGATCCCAGTTTTGCGGCAATCTCTGCCATTGCTGCTCCCCAGATCGCAGCATCCACCATCACAACTGCCATCCTCACTCCAATGCTTACTGCCTACACTGCAAAACGAGTCAACAAAAGGAAAGCTGCAGGAAAATGGCCATCCGGGAAGGACCAGGAGAAACTTTTGGTGGTGACCGATGATTTTACCGGGGCCAGTGATACAGGGGTTCAGTTCAGTAAAAGAAAACTAAGGAGCATGGTAGTGACCGATAAAGGCCACATCAGAAAGTTCCTGGAGGAGTGTGAGGTACTGTTGGTTGATACTGAAAGCAGAAGCGACGATAAGGAGACGGCCTATGAAAAGGCATTTGAGATCGGAAAAATCGCAAAGGAGAACCGAGTCAAATATGTGTACAAGAAACTGGACTCCACGTTTCGGGGGAATTCAGGTGCTGAGATATCCGGACTGATGGATGCCCTGGAGATTCAACACGCCATTGTCGCCCCGGCCCTGCCCTCCCACGGGAGGATCACCCAAAAGGGTAAGATCTACGTTCATGGGACTTTACTTGAGGAAACTGAATTTGCCAAGGATCCCAAGACACCTGTCAGGGAATCGTATATTCCCGGAATTTTATCCCGTCAAACAGATAAGCGAACCGCTGTGATAGAATACAAGGAAGTCATAGAGGGCAAACAAAACCTGCTTCATAAAATAGAGAAGCATTTCAGTGAGGGGATCCAACTGGTCGCGATCGATGCCCGGGAAAAAGGAGATCTTGATCTTATCGCATCCCTGATCACCAACCTGAAAGATAAGGTGTTGTTCGCCGGTTCTTCAGGTCTGGCTGCATATCTTCCACGCTACCTTGGATTAATAAAACGCAAAAGAAGCAACATTGTAATAGCCGGTAGTGTAAGCGAAGCAACCCTTGCACAGATCGAATATGCCATTGAAAACCTGGCCATCCGGACCATCGATGTTGAAATTACCAGGTTATTGTCGGGCAGGCAACAGCAGGAGAGGAGAAGGATCATTGCGTTGATCAGGGAATCCACGGAAAGAGGGGACCATGTGATCATCAGAAGTGCATCCTCCAGGGAGATGGTGGAAGAGAGCTTTCAAACCGGGCAGAAGTACGGAATGAGCAGGGCCCAGGTCAGTGAAACCATTGCATCCTTTCTGGGTGATATTGCAAGGCATGTTGTTCAGGATATGGATATTAACGGATTGCTTCTTACGGGAGGAGACACTGCCATCAGCGCGGCAAGGAAATTAAATATTTCAGGAACGGTCATCCAGGACGAGATCGTGCCGGGGGTACCCTATGGTTTTTTTGCCGATGAGCCCTACAAGGACATCACCATCGTGACCAAGGCCGGGGGATTTGGAGAAGAAGATGCAATATTCAGGGTATTGAGTTTTTTAAAGAACAGGTCACGAAAATGAAAGGCAAAGGGGCAATAACCATCGGAGTGACCATGGGTGATCCATCAGGCATCGGTCCTGAAATCATCCTGAGTAGCTTTCTGCACAGCGAAATCAGGAAGCTGGGGATCATTGTTATTGGTGATTTCAAGGTGATGCAGGCGGCATATGATCTGTTGGGTATCAGTTCATTCCGGCTATGCCGGATCCTGGATGTTTCAGAAGGGATATTTGATCCCACAGTGCTGAATGTGCTGGACCTTCAACTAGTCTCAATGATTGACCTTCTGCCAGGCCAGGTTCAGGCCACATCGGGCCATGCTGCGTTCGGGTATATCAGCAAAGCTATTGAGCTGGCCCTCAGGCATGAGATTGATGCCGTGGTAACGGCCCCTTTGCACAAGGAGGCCCTCCAGATGGCAGGACATAACTATCCGGGTCATACCGAAATATTTGCAGAGATGACCGGAACAAGGGATTATGCCATGCTGCTCCACGATGAAAAATTGAGCGTGATCCATGTCTCCACGCACATCTCATTGATGGAGGCCATCTCCCGCCTGAAACGGGAAAGGATCGAACAGGTGATCGCATTGGCTCATGTGGCCATGGAAAAGTTATTGGGCCATGATCCGCACATCGCGGTCGCCGGGATCAATCCCCACGCCGGGGAAAAAGGATTGTTCGGGAAGGAGGAGATCACTGAAATCATTCCTGCAGTGACCCGGATGAAAGCAAAAGGGATCCACGTAGAGGGCCCCTTTTCACCCGACACCATATTTCTGCAGGCTCTCAGGGGAGAATACGACATCGTGGTGGCCATGTACCATGACCAGGGACATATCCCCTTAAAACTCATTGGATTCTCGAGCGGAGTCAACGTTACAGTTGGACTGCCGTTCACCAGGACTTCGGTGGACCATGGCACGGCATTTGAGATCGCATGGCAGGGAAAAGCCAATCCCCAAAGCATGGTGGAAGCTGTCAAACTGGCCCTGAAACTTAACCGGTAGGCTCTGTGGGAACTCTTGCTTAGAGGTCAAATCCAAGGTGCAATCCCAGCATCAGGTGTATGTCCTCTTTTGCGACGGCAACCTCTATCGTGGGCCCAAGGTGAATTTTATCAAGCTCAAAAGCATAATCAGTCTCAAAGTGAACGGAGAAGGCCGTTTCATTTTCTGTGAAAACAAGACCTGGTGCGGCGGTGATTGACAGCGCATGGATGGGCAGGTAAGTAAAGTTTATGTTCGCAGCATAATGAGTATGCCGGTCAAGTATTGCCTCGAATCCAAGACCGGTGCCCAGATTAAGGTTTTTAATGTGGAAGAGGTAGTTGTAATGCAAGTTGACTCCCGCTGCGAACACTTTCTCTTTCAGCACATATACACCTCCGCCGGCAAATCCAAGGTGGTGTCTGTGCGCAGTTTCCTCCACATGATCATCCCTCACCTGAGCATTCAGGGTTGCAACGAAAACAACCAGAATTATTGTCAGTATGATTAATTTCATTGTTCTTCCGAAACAACGTTGAAATCAGGGGCTTTTTTTATAGTTAAATTCACCCATAATGATCGGAACAGCAACCTTCAGCAACAGGGTATAGATCAGAAAACCCGCAGAAAATATGCCGCCGGTGATGAGGATCTCCGATGACGAGGGGAAATACTCATAGATTTCACCCAGTACATCCGGCGTAAATCCCGGAATGATCAGTCCGATTCCTTTTTCAATGTACACCCCAAAATAGATTAATACCGCACCAATGTTGAGGGTGATGAAATTCTTTCGCGTGGCTGGTACCAGGAACAATACAAATGCAATCACATCGAATATGATCGCCATCCAGCCAAAAGGAACGATGGTTTTGTGATCTCCAAGTCCAAAATAGAGGTAATCCGTAAAAACCCGGTGTTCGGTGTCTGAATAGGCCTCCTTGAATATTTCAGCTCCCGTCAGAAAAAGGTTAAAGAACATGGTATAAGCCATCAGTTCGGCAAGTGTCCATATGGCCCTGTCTTCTATGTGTAATCTTGTCGTTTTTCTCAAAACCTGGAAAAGAATGATCATAATGGCCGGGCCAGAGCAAAATGCGGAAGCAAGGAATTTTGGAGCCAGGATTGCACTGTTCCAGAAAGGCCTGGCAGCAATGCCGTTATACAGAAAAGCAGTAATGGTGTGAATCGCTATACCGGCTGGAATGGAGAGCAGGATGAGCGGAACCGCGTATTTTTTGCTGTACTCTTTCAGTCTGAATGCCCTGAACAGGATGTGGGACACTATGGTGAAGTTAAGGATCAGGTAAAATGTCAGAGCCACTGAGTCCCATGCCAGGATCGACTGACCGAGACGAAGTTTACCGATGCCGGGGATCATGTGCCAGAAGCGCTCCGGATGCCCCATATCCACGAGAATAAACAGAAGGCACATAATAATGGCACTGATGGCAAGCAGTTCTCCCAGGATGACGATCTCCTTGATGGGCTTCCAATTGTATATATAGGCCGGTACCACCAGCATGATGGCAGCAGCGGCAATTCCAACCATAAATGTGAAATTACCAATATAGAAACCCCAGGAAACCTCGTCCCTCATGGATGTGGTGATTAATCCATCTGCCGCCTGGTGGTAGTAACTGACAATACCAGCAACGATCAATATCAGGAGCACGGAGATCCAGGCCCAGTAACCTTTCGATCCTTTGAAGATTAATTTGATGCTGCCAATGATGAATTCCTTCAGGTGCATATCCATCCTCCGTTATTAGGTGCCATAGAAATAGTAGAACTTGGGTTGGGTGTTCAATTCCTCCTTGAAAATGAAAACCCTCTTATTTTTCATGATCATGCGTATCTCGCTTTGCTCATCCAGCAGGTTTCCAAATTTTCTTGCCCCCACAGGGCAAATCTCCACGCAGGCAGGATATTTCCCCTTTCTTACCCGCTGAATACAAAAGGTGCATTTTTCCACAACTCCTTTCATCCGCGGCCTGTTTCCCAGGTATTCTGTCACAGGGTTTAGGTCACCGGCAGGTATTTCAGGCTTTCCCCAGTTAAATCTCCGGGCACCGTAGGGGCAGGCGGCCATGCAGTTGCGGCATCCGATGCACCAGTTGTAATCAACCACCACAATCCCATCCGGTTCTGCCCAGGTGGCCTCCACCGGGCATACTTTCACACAGGGTGCATTCCTGCACTGCTGGCACTGAACCGGCATGTAAAAGTGCCCCGCCTCCGGAACCTTTTCGGGATTATAATAGGGATTGGAATGCAAAAGGTCCACGCCTGTATCTTTCTCCATTTCCAGTACCTTGATCCATTGTACCTCAGGGTTTCTGGAATGGTTGTTTTCATCCACGCAGGCATAAACACACCTTCGGCATCCGATGCATTTTGAAAGGTCGAGTCCATAGCCGAAAAGGACATCGTTCATGGGCAGAGTTGCATTGACCTCTATATCGGTATCATACTGTTTTTTATATTCTCTCTCAAGACGTTCCAACACCACTTTCAATTCATCCTCATCCAGTTCCTTAAATTGCTCCTGGAAAAATGCCTCCATCTTATCGCTGTTGCATGAGGAAAGGACCGACAAACTGGCTATGGAGGCCGTGCCCACAGCCATCCATTTCATAAAATCACGTCTTTCGATACCTTTATGGGGATGTATTGCTTTCTTCCTGTTTTTCATAAAGCGAATCAATATAGATTTGGTCGGGTTTTCTTGGAGGGGGCATGGGTTTCAAACCCTTTATTTTCGGTGAATGAGGATCATGGCAACTGACGCAGAGGCGATACTGTTTCTGACCGTTCCAATCTCCTGTTCTCTTGCCATGGATCCCGAGTCTCCAGTCCCTGTATTTGGGACCATGGCACTGTCCGCAGAGTTTATATGATTCATTAAATCCAAGGAGTTTTCCACCTGCAAGCACCAGCGAATCCCGGTTGAATGTGCTATGGCATGCAAGACACCACCTGTTCTCAGAATCATGGTCGAAGGTGATCTCGTCATGCATCTCGACGAGCTCGCGCCTCCGGGGATTCGGAATCAGTTCACTGTGGCAGTCGCTGCAGGGGAAATAATCGGATGAAAAGGTCTCCACGGGGATTAATTGAGTTGAATCCACCACCTGGACCTCCCGGTTCGGTGTGGATGAGAATTGCACAGGATTATCTTTTGTATCATTGTTGCATCCTGTGAACTCAAATGCCACCAGGCTGACTAAAATACAAATTATTATTTCCCTCATAAGACAGGCAGATTAATCCATTACGAGCAAAGAACAGGGTGCTGAAATCTCAATTTAGAAATTAATGGAATCGGGATATCTATAATTCCTGTATATCTATGTAATAATGTAATATTCCGGTCAATCTCCCGATATATATCTGTGCATACTTTGTTTGGATAGCACGGTCTTCCCGAAACCAGGAATTTCAGGTTTGAATGGATCTGGATAATTAATCCCTCAATTGAAAATCAATGGTTGAAACCACCCGTACGATCTTGATCTGGGGTGTATTCTCATCCCTGTCATTAATGGTAAACAATCCCTGTCTTGCGATTCTGATCTCCCCAACCTCTGAATCCGAATCACGGGCAAACTTTTCGGCCACGTCCCTGGCATTTTTGGTTGCCTCTTCAATCATGGATGGTTTAAGTTCGTTCAGGCCCGTATAGATATATTCGATGGGCCTCCAGCTATTCTTTGACCCGAGCAGGATGCCTTTGGAGATAAGTTCAAGGGATTCCGTGAGTGCTTTCTGAAGTTTTTTAATATCGCCGGTTCTGACGGTCAATTCTGATTTGGCAATATATCTGTATTCATTATTCTGCAAATTGGAATCGTAGATGTTTGCCCTGGCGTCGTTGATATTGACGATGCCGGCGGTCAGTTCATCCTGGTTGAATCCCTGGCTGAGGAAGAATTCATACACTTCCTTATTCTGCTGTTCAATTTCACTTTTCAGCGATTTAAGGTCATTCCCGGTGAGCGTGATATTCATGGGCCACACCGCAAGATTTGCCAGCACCTCGCGTTCAGACAGTCCTTTCACCTGTACAAATCGGTCATATTTCTTACCAGTCCTGTGCATATTGCCGACAAAGTAGCCCGCAATCACAATGGAGCCACAGATCAAAATGGTCTTGAACCAGTCCATGTTTTTCATTTGATTTCTTTTTTAATGCCATCCTGGGATATCTCGGACGGCAATGTAAACATTCTACTTTGCGATTATTAGTTTTTGCAAGGCTTCTACTGTCCCTTGATCCTCAGTTTTGAACTTGCACACCAACTCACAAGTGGTGAGGTCAGCATTGGCAGATTCGGTAATTTCTTTATTTGAAACATGTTTACAGGGGTAGATGATTTAATAGGAGATTGATTTAAATTTCAACGGATAACAGCATGTAAACTTAGACCGCCTGCGATTAAACAATACAAATTATGAAATCTTATTATGCAAATCAATAGGGATTTACATCAATCCAGGTGGGGGGCCTTCACTTACAGAGATTTGGTTTTCTGCATTATTCGTATATTCGTACCTTGCGTATTCAAATATTTGCAGCAACGCCGCCTCCATGGCACTATTTTTGAAAATCCCTATTTAAACGTTTGAAGATATGAAGGGAAAGACCCTAAATCAGTTTATTCTTTCAGCACTGCTTATCCTGCATATGGTACCTGCCATTTCCCAGAGCGGAAACGGATCTGATTTTGCCACGCGTGAGGACAGTATCAATTGCGGGAAGAACCTCTCCGCTTACAGAACTTTTTTTAACCTCAAGCTCTATGATGATGCCTTCCCGACCTGGTTGAAAGCTTTTAACGATTGTCCGGCATCCAGCGAGAGGATGTACCTTGACGGAGTTGTGATGTACCGCTCATTCATTGAAGCAGCATCCGATGGTCCGGTCAGGGAAGGCCGGATCGATACCCTGATGCTCATCTATGACCGCAGGATGGAGTATTTCGGAGATGAGGGAAATGTGCTTGGCCGCAAGGGTAGAGATCTGCTTAATTATCGTGGAGGGGAAATTGAAGAGGTGCAGAAAGCATACGAAATGTTCAAAAGGAGCATCGACCTTGAGGGGAGGGAGTCCCAGGAGGCGGTCATGCTCCTCCTGATATCTTCTGGAATTGCATTGAATAAGGCGCAGATAATTGATGATAATCAGGTGATTGAAGATTATCTCAAGGTGGTTGAAATCCTGGATCCACTGGAGGCCAGGAGCTCCCGTTGGGCCCGAACCAGGGCCACCATCGATGAGGTCATGCTCAGGGAAGAGATTCTTTCCTGTGATGCACTCAACCGCTACTATGAACCACTCCTTGAACAGCAAAGGGATGATAAAGCTTTCCTTAAGAAAGTGATCACCCTTTATGATGCCGCAGGATGTGACAACACGGAAATTTATGTGTCAGCTTCTGAAAATTTGTTCCGAATTGATCCCGGTCCTGAATCGGCACATAACCTGGCCATGATGTTCATCACCAGGAACGATCTGGAAAGGGCCATCTTCTATCTGAAAGAAGCCGTTCTGGGTGAAAACATTGACAGTGACACCAGGGCAGAATGGTTTTTTAAACTGGCACTTGTAAGCAATGCCAGCAATGATTACTGCGCCGCCATTGTCTATGCCAGGGAAGCCATTGCCTATAACGATCAATACGGGAAAGCATATATTCTGCTTGGCGATGCGTTCATTGCTTCCAGGGAGAGCCTGGGCGATGACTTCCAGCAGCGTACGGCTTTCTGGGCTGCCGCGGATATGTATTCGAAGGCCGGCCAGGTGGATCCCTCCTCAGCAGAGGAGGCCAACCAGAAGCTGAATGATTACGCCGGTCAATACCCCAATAACGAGGATGTCTTCTTCCGTGATATCAAGGAAGGGGATCAGTACAAGGTCGGCGGATGCATCAATGAGAATACCACCGTCCGGTCCAGAAAATAGGTTGGAGCGGAACCTGGCCCTCCCATTCTCATTGAGCCATAATTCGTAAATAAAATGGCATCATGAAAATGCTTTTAGTTTCATTGCTTTTGCTTCTGGATATAGAGTCTCCCGGGCAAAGCCCTTCCGAATACCAATCCCTTGATCCTTCCGATCCGATTTTTTTCCACGGCGATTATATTATCTACCGAAAGGATACCATTGCACTTGGCCCAAAGGCATTTTTTATTGATGGCCAGCTCACGGATGCGGAGGTGGATGGCTATCCCTTTGTTTTCAATTCGGTGCAACGTGCAGTGGACAAATTATCGGATGGAACAGGAGAAGAGCCGATGACCCTTTACCTGGCGCCTTATGTGTATTGGATCGATGATCCGGACCGGCCCGAGATCCGTGTTCCCGAGGAGGGGGAGAATACCCCTTATGGCATGAAAATAAAATGTGAGTGGCTCAGGTTTCAGGGACTTTCCGGAAATCCGGAAAATGTGGTACTGGCATGTAACAGGGGACAGACCATAGGGGCAAAGGGCAACTTTACCATGTTCCGTTTTATTGGAGAGGGCACCCGGGCTGAAAACCTCACCTTTGGTAACTACTGTAACGTGGACCTGGAGTTCCCTCTGAAACCTGAACTTTCGCGGGAAAAAAGAGCTTCTGCAATTGTCCAGGCCCAGCTGATCCATTGCAACGGGGATAAGATTGTGGCAAGAAATACACGGTTTATCAGCCGGCTCAATCTGTGCCCGTTTGTGGGTGGGAAGCGTGTCCTTTTTGACCGGTGCCATTTCGAATCTACCGATGATGCGCTGTGCGGAACGGGAGTCTACCTGAACAGCACGTTTGAGTTTTACAGTTCAAAGCCGTTCTACCGCACCACCGGAACCGGCGCTGTTTTTCTGAATTGTGACATTCGGTCCTTCTGTGATGGAGCCCAGTACTTCACCAAGGCAAATGGCCAGCTGGCAGTGGTGGATACCCGCTTTCAAGCTAAAGATCAACTCTATATCGGATGGAAAGATATCCCACCACCGGAAATGCGGAACTACCAGTACCAGGTGAGTCTGAATGCGCATGGTTATTTCATCAGTCCCAAAGACTCGGGTACAACGGTTCTGATGGAAGGGAAGCCCATCCTGGATGCCTATCGAATTGAGTCGGACGGAGAAGTAATCTATAATACCTACAACCTGTTGATGGGAGATGATGATTGGGATCCCATGGGTATCAAAGACGATGTGCTTCAAGCAGAAAAAGATCGGGGCCAACTGTTCACAGGGATTCCGGTGCAATTGCTTCTGGCCCCTTCAGGCGTTAGCCTGGAAACCGGAAAGGACACGGTTACCCTTAAAGCCAGCCTGATGAGGTTTGGCAATTTTGAAATGAGACCCGGGTCCATCAAATGGGAGCTTGCACCCGGTGACGAGCAGTTTGCAAGATTGATCCCCGGAGAGGATGGGATGACCTGCCGGGTGATCCCCCTTAATTCAGAAGATGGGAAGAGGCAGGTGGCGATCCTGGCATCCACACCCTCAGGGCTGGCGGCGGCCAGTGTAATGATCGTCAAACCTGAGATACTTCAGCCGCCAAAGTTCCTCTCCGGTCCGAAATTGTCCGTTGGTAAAGATGGAAGAGCACATGTCACTTATGGACTCAATACCACATTGGAAGATCAGACTGTGATTACATGGTACCGCTGCTCTGACAAAGATGGAAGTGATCCCATTGAGGTGGCCGTGTCACGGTTTGACAAACCTTTACGCTGTTACAGGCTCACCTCCGGGGATGAGGGATATTACCTGAAGGTCTCCCTGGCCTGCAAACATATTCGTAGCGAAGCCGGTGAACCGGTTGAGTTGATGACCAAGAGGCCGGTCCTGCTGAAGGACCTGGGAACCGATGGGAAGATGATGCACCCCGATTTTTCCGTATTGTCCACCAAAAACCAGCCACGGGTGATTCCGGGCTTCTGGATGTGGGATCATTTACCCGGGACGGAAGGGAATGCGCCAGGGGATGCATGGCGCTATGGTGAGGGGCAGGACGGTGCAGCAGGTACCCGGGGTTTGTTGCAGGGAAGAAGCGGAATGATGAGCTATACACCCCTGGAAATGCGCTATGGAAACATGAAAATGACTTTGCAGCTGGCACCCTTCAAGTCCGCGGGACAGGGATTCAGCATAGCACCACTTTTCATGGACCTTCTCATTAAGTTTGATGCCGAAACTCTGACGGGATATGGGCTACGGATCATGCGAACCACCAAATACGGCACGGCTGTGGATTTCCTATATGTGAAATATGTGAATGGACAGGTGGTTGACCTCTCCGAACCCATTTCTTCTTCATGCTACCGGACTACCTGTACCATTGCGCTTGAATACAGGGATGGCCGGCTGGTCGCCCATGCGTCTACAGATGCCCGATACAATCGCGAAGGTTATGCACCCGGGGTGGTGCCGGTTGTGGATCTGGAAACAGATGTCTCCCCGAATGACCTGGGAGGATTTGGTATCTGGTATAATGGGGGGGCTTCAACCCTGATAAAGGATCTGCGGGTGGAGTGGGAGTAGTTGTCAATTTGATCCGGGGAATCAAAAATCAGCATTTTGAAATAGGGAGTAAGCCGCGTCTCTTCATTAACCCATTGCTGACAATATCCGGTCCGGGGTCATTGGTAATGTATACACCCTGGCCCCAACAGCATCAAAGATCGCATTGGCGAGCGCAGCACCGATGGTGGTGATTGCCGGCTCTCCACATCCCTGGGGTGGTATTTCCGGGTTGTCGATCAGCACAATGTCAACTGGTGGCGCATCGGCAAACCGGGTAATCTGGTATGAACCAAAATTATCCGTATGTACTGTTCCACCACTGAATTCGATTTCTTCGGACAGCGCAGCGCTGAGCCCCATGGTGATCCCCCCTTCAATTTGTAATTTCGCGCCTTGTGGATTTATGATTTCGCCCATGTCCTGGGCACACACAACGCGTTTCACTTTCACCTTTCCGTTGGATTTATTCACGGTTACCTGCGCAATTGTGGCCACATAGGTATTCAAATAATTCGTACATGAGATACCGAATCCCATGCCACTGGGACCTTTTGTAAAACGATGCCCGCACTTATCCGCAGCGGCATTGAGCACGCGGATCATGCGTTCATCGGATAAGTTATTCAAACGAAAAACCAGGGGATCCATTCCTGCAGCCTGCGCAAGAATATCGGTATGGGACTCCATGGCAAAAACGTTTGTGTTGCTTCCAGGGCCTCTCCAGGCACCTGTTTCGAAAGGATGGACACCGCTCGCACTCCGCGTTTTAACCTGAAAATGCGGAATGTTGTAAATCGGTTCCGAACTTCGTGAGCCTGTAAACAGCAGATCACACTCCCAGAAGGTCATATGGCCTTCGGCATCCAGACCAGATTTCATTTGAACCACGGCTGCCGGACGAAACGCATCATAAAAAAAATCTTCGTTCCTGGTCCATGCAAGTTGTACAGGACGCCCTGTAATTCGAGATAACCTGACAGCTTCGCTGATTTGTTGGCCCGATTTTTTTCCGCCAAACCCCCCGCCTACAAAAGGGGTGATTACACGAACGTTTTCCTCCGGTACCTCCAGGGTCTCTGCTACCGTAGCCCGAACACGAAAAGGAGCCTGTGTGGATGCCCAAACTGTCACATGGCCATCTTCCACTGTAGCAACTACTGCATAAGGTTCTATGGGTGCATGGCCCACATAATGCGTATAAAATTCCGATTCAACGCTCTGTCTCGCTGCAGCATGCCCATCAGGGAGGTCCCCTTTCTCCACATAGGTGCTACCCTCAGGTGCAGCTTTTTTTAGATAATCGAAAATGGAGTGATTGTTTACTTTTGCCTCCGGCACGGCCCATTTCGCAACAACCAGTTCCAACGCATTTTGTGCCAGTACCGGATTTTCATGCAACACGGCGATCAGGTTATCTTCCTGAATCACAATCGCACCGCTGGTGCTGTCCGCTTTGGAAACATCCACAGAAACCAGTGTGGCTCCATGGGATGGCGGACGAAGGACTTTTGCGTACAACATACCGGGGAGTCTGATGTCACCTGCAAATTTCGCCTCACCGGTGACTTTCAGCCTGGCGTCTCTCCGCAGCATCGGTTGGCCGGAAACAGTGTGTTCGGAAACAGTCTTTATGGGCACCCCTGACAACTGTCGGTTGATCCGCTTCCCTTTTACCAGCTCTGCATAGGACACTTTCCTGGCTGCATCTGTGTTATCGCTTACAATCCCATTTTTAATCACAAGGCCCTCAGATGCTATATTCAGCTCTTCAGAAGCCATTTGCAGCAATATTGCCCTCGCTTCGGCTCCTGCCTTGCGAAGGGGTGGCCCATAAAATTTCGTACTGCGCGATCCTGTGGTACCACTATCCCACGGGCACAGCATGGTATCACCCATCACCATGTCTATTGCATCAAGCGACACATCAAGCTCTTCGGCCAGCATCTGTGCCATTGATGTAATAATCCCCTGGCCCATCTCAATTTTGCTGCAAAAAAGGGATACACGCCCATCCTCACCAATTTTCAGATATGCATTAAAGTCTGTGGGATAGCCCCGGCCGGGCTGCTCCAGTGCCATCACCCCAAAAGTGCCGGGTGCAATAAATATAAAGAGGCCACTTCCTGAGATCTTTAGGAAGTCACGCCGCGATAACGGCTCCCCGGCCGAACCAACATTGTCCTTTTCCTGTGAAATCTTTTCCTTGTTCATAGCCACATCCTTCCTTTGTCACATTCGCAACAGATTTGATTGCAAACCCTGTACAATGAATAAATTTATCCGTATAAACCCTGCGCCTAAATTA
>JAHEEC010000024.1:43101-45122 GCA_024640885.1 Bacteroidota bacterium
CCTAAATTATTGAATTTATACACGTAAGTCAATGGAATCAATAAATCCTCAGGCCATTATGACCGATCTCCCCGTCCCTTTTCGCATTAACCCCTATAACCAAATATTGATCAATATGAAATGCCAAGTTAACCGGTTGACACTAATTGGAGTTTAGTACCTGTGCACTAAATTATTGAGTAATAGTTTAATGGAATGCAGGTGGGTATTTTTTTAGAGAGGAAATAAGCTATCAACCATTAAAATCAGAAACTGTTTTGCCAGAGGTTCATTAAATGTTATTTGGACAACACAATTATCTTTGTTTGCATTCTCGAATTCATTTCAACCTTAACAAAATAGATCCCATTTTTAAAATTGCTGATGTCGATACTTTTAATTCCCGCATGAGGTTTATTCTCTTTTTCCCTATAAACTTCTTGCCCTAAAGTATTTACGATATATATACTGCAACTTTGAGCGTTTGCATGAAAGTCTATATAGATTTTATCATGGGCTGGATTGGGGAATACTGAAAATGCGTCAGAATCTTCAATAGATTCGATTCCGGTTGTCGAAGGAACCCACCCTAATGCAACATCAGTGAAGTTTTCATCATCTGCAGGTGCCAGGTGAGATTCAGATCCGTTTTTAGTAAAAGTGAATGATTTTGTCACTTTGCTGGAGCCATGAGACCAGCATTCTTCAACAGTAACTTTGTAGTCACCATCAGGCACAAGAGCTCCGCTTAAATCAGTTCCATCCCAGGTGAATGATTTTGTTGAATAAGAAGTCAGGGTTGCACCGGTAATCGCGTCTGTGACATTTTGATTTGAATTGGCTTTCCAGTTAGGTAAATGATCATTTGTACCATTACCCCAATATCTGAACTTGGTTCTGATAAAACTGTCAGAGCTGTCCTGGATCCATACTGCCAATACATGTTTTGAACCCCAGTTCCCGGTATGGGCAACCGGAGTATAAGAAAAAGATAATGTTCCGGCGGTTTGAGCATAAGAAATATTGGGCAGTAACAATCCCAAAAACACAACCAGTGAAAGTGGATATTTTCTCATTTAATTTATTTCGTGTAATGATAATTAAACCTTGATAAAAGGTATTTGATTTTATGTTATTTAACTTTTCGGGAAGTCGCATCAAGTTGTCGAGCGAAAATGCTCCGAAAATACCGATTATGAGTGTTATGGTTTTAAGGAGAAGTACAGTTAAATGCAGAGGTGATGCGAAAAAGGATATCCGGTTCACTGCTCGAAAGATTCGATGGCTCCCTCCACACTATTCATGATGTCTATCCCAAGAATTGAACGCTTTGATTTAAGGATAGCCAATTTAAGCTGAAACAAATATCTGATGGCCCCATCATCGAGGATGGCTTCCATGATTGTTTTAACCGTACTTTTATCCCAGGCCCCATCAACCATCTTCGTCTGGATTGAAAACAGAACAGAAAAGTTTTCAGTTATATGGTTTTCAATGCTTTTATTGGCTGAAACCTCTCTTTCATAAAGTCTGTCCAACTTGTCTTTCCCGGTGATATAAATTTCCTCAAGATTGGAAACAAGCCTTTCATTATTTACCAGTTTGATTGACCCGTCAGCAACGGAGGATTTGTACAGCTTGAAATTCGGATCGTAAAATTCCGTGAAAGAAAAAATATATGTGGTTAACGAGAATGCTCGTATAAACCAGTGGTCCTCTGTTGCAGAAATCAGAGAATCCACATTAAACATCGGTCCCTGATCAAGGAGCTTTCTGATCATATTATACTGGTAATTATATTCTTCGAGTACCTCAATGTTGTATTCCTTATTGATCAGAAGTTCCTGATATAGCCTTGAGGCGAGTTCTTCCCCCTCTGATTCCTGATTTCTTCTTTCATTCCAGTTATCTAATTGTAAAGCAATCAATATACCTATCACAACAAGCAGTATTTCGCCACTGGCATACAAAATGTATGTGAAATAATTGTCCTCTGACAACAGTTGACTCCTGATTTTTCGAAATAACCGGATCATTCTAAA
>JAHEEC010000209.1 GCA_024640885.1 Bacteroidota bacterium
TTGTAGCGAGAGGGAGAATTGAACTCCCGACCTCATGATTATGAATCATGCGCTCTAACCATCTGAGCTACCTCGCCATCATATGTGGTGAACTTCCGGAGTGCATGGGGCACTTTCGGGCTGCAAATATAAAACTTTTTTAAGATTACAGCAATATAATATCGTCTGCTGTGAGCAACGGGACCGGTGGGGATCAGTGGCTTTTCGTTGAATTTTCATATATTACAGCATCGAGTCATGAAAGGGTGTATTTATGGGATCAGGTATTGAAGATTTGGGGAATGTGATGCGGTTGGTGATCTACCTGGGCGCCTTTGGGATCGTGGCCGTAGCGGCCGGCAGGATCGCGGGGACATTCAGGAAGGTGAAATTGCCCCTGATCACCGGATTTCTCGTGATCGGGCTGGTCTCCGGGCCCGAATTGCTGGGTTTGATAGACCGGGAGGCCCTGTCACGGCTTACCTTTCTCAATGATATCGCACTTGCATTTATTGCCTTTGCAGTGGGATCCGAACTCTATCTCAATGAGTTGAGGAGCAGGATGAAGAGCATCATTGCCATGGTCATCACCCAGGTGACGGTCACCTTTATCCTGGTGAGCCTCGCCATATACCTGCTCACGGAGCTAATTCCCTTTTTCGAGGGTATGAAACTGGCTGCAAGGATAGCGATCTCCATGCTTGCGGGGACCATATCAATTGCCCGGTCACCTGCTTCAGCCATTGCCATTATCAATGAACTGAGGGCCAGGGGACCTTTTACACAAACAGCCATCGGGGTGACGGTGGTCAAGGATTTCGGGGTGATCATATTTTTCGCGGTCATCTTCACCCTATCAAAATCCCTGATCCAGGAGGCTGAATTCAGGCTGGTCTACATTGTGCAGGTGTTGGTGGAGCTTGCGCTTGCCTTTGGCCTGGGATTTCTTGTCTGGATCCTCCTTAAATGGTCCCTCTCCATCAAAGGGGCAATGGTCCTGAAGAAATTCCTGGTGCTGGGGATCGGTTTCCTGATGTACCTGTTCACCCATTTCACCGGGGAATATTCAAACCGTTACCTGGGAATGGAACTGCATATTGAACCCCTGCTGATCTGCATCATCGGGAGCTTCCTGGTGACCAATTTCTCAGTCTACAGGAACGATTTCGTGAGGGTGGTCAAGGAGCTGGGTCCTTATGTCTATGTGGTATTCTTCACACTGACCGGTGCAATGATCTCGCTGGAGGTGGTGGCCTCATTGTGGTTTGTGACCTTAATCCTCTTTGGGGTGAGGATCCTCTCGCTCATTCTGGCCGGTTATATGGGAAGCACTATTGCGGCTGATCCGGTAATTTTCAGGAGGATCTCATGGATGCCCTATGTGACCCAGGCAGGTGTCGGAGTGGGGCTTGCCACGATCATTGCCACAGAGTATCCCGGCTGGGGTGGTCAGTTTGCAACCCTGATGATCTCCATCATCGTGTTGAACCAGATCATCGGCCCCCCCTTGTTCAAATGGTCCTTGCACCTGGCCGGAGAGGTGCACGTGAAATCCGATGGAACCTATGAAGTGGAGCGAAAGGTGATGATCTTTGGTCTGGAGAATCAATCCCTGGCATTGGCCAATCAACTCAAGAGGCAGAACTGGCAGGTGGAATTTGTGGTGGTTAACCCGTCTGCGGAGACTATTGGGAACTGCGAATTCGTGATACATGAGTTCCACGGGCCCGATCACCTGTCGCTGAGGAGGTTCAGCACTGAAACTGCGGACACCCTCGTATGTTTGTTATCCGATAAGGAAAACTATGCCATTTGTGAAACGGCCTATGAGCATTTTGGTACAAAGCACCTGATCGTCCGATTGGATGACAGGGAGTTCTACCACAGGTTCAATAAGATCGGGGTGATGGTGATGGATCCAACTACGGCCATGGTTTCACTGCTGGAACATTTTGTGCGGGCTCCCATTGCCACCTCGCTCCTGCTGGGCATGGATGAGAACCAGGATTCCATTGACATCGAAATACGAAATTCCGATTACGCTGGTCTGACCCTGCGCGACCTCCGGTTGCCATCGGATGTGATCATTCTTTCAGTAACCAGGGGGGACCATCCCATCATCTCACATGGCTATACCCGTCTCAGGTTGGGGGATGTAGTGACCATGGTCGGTTCCAACAAAAGCCTGGACAAGGTGCGGCTGAACCTTCAGGGTTATTGATGAAGGGCAAACGGTTATCCCAATTCGCTTGCCTGGTAATCGGCTTTCAGGAGCCACTCCGGGTTGACGGTAACCCCCCAGCCCGGTTCGGCGGGCAGGTTCAGTTTTCCATCTTCGATCTCCAGGGCCGGCCCATACATTGACCTTACTTCATGGTTGATCCCCTCCTCGAATTCGATGGAGAATTCAAGGTATTTGCCCGGGTTGGGGATGGCCCGCATCAGGTGCAGGGTAAAAAGCGTGACCATGCCATGGTTGGCCGAATGCGGAATGCAGGGGATCCCGACCTTGCTGGCCATCAATGCGGTTCTCCAGGTCCGGGTAATACCGCCCAAATAGAGGGGATCTGGCTGTATAATATCGAATGTGTGGGAATTGATCATTGAACGCCACCTGGCAATGTCATTGTCCTGTTCGCCTCCCGAAACATCCATGCCCAGTGCCCCTGTTACCTCTCTGATCCAATCGGTCTCCCAGTAAGGACACGGCTCTTCGAACTGTTGCACACCAAATTCCTCGAGCATCCTGCCATAATGAATGGCCCTGTCAGGCGTATAACAGCTGTTGGCATCCGCCAGCAGGGAACAGCTGGCAGAAAGTGCTCCCCCGACAGTGGAGATCATATCCTCGGTCCGGTTTTCCCATGCATCCCCGTTCCGGGAAGCCTCCTTTCCGATCCTGAACTTAAACGCTTTGATTCCCATCTCATCCCTGATCCTGGTCATCCTCGCCACCTCCTCATCCGGCTTGATGGTCCTGCTCATGCTGGATCCATACACAGGAACCGGTGTCACCGATCCGCCCAGCAATTCGCAAACAGGTTTTTGCCTGATCTGTCCATAGAGGTCCCAGATGGCCGTATCGATTCCGCCCAGGGCCCTGTTCACATATGACCATGGATATTTGAGGTTTCTCTCAATACACTCATCCACGATCTCATCAATGGCTGCGGGATCCATTCCAAGCACGATCTGGGCCAGGTTGCGGTGGAGGATGGTAGCCGCTATATCTGAATTGTAGGTGGAGATCTGACCCCATCCCGTATCACCGCTGTCGGCGGTTACCCTCACCAGGGCAATATTCTGGGTGGAGAAGGTCTCGATCTTATTGATTGTCAATCCTCTGTCAATGACATTGAAGTCCCGGTAGCCTTCAATCCTTCCCTGGTGGAGGTAAGGAAGTTTACCTGTGACTGCTCCGGGGGAATCCCCCGTTTGCCTGGTGGAAGGATCGCATCCCGCCATTGCGGTCAGGAGAGCTGCTGAGGCACTGTTTCTAATGAATGATCTTCTTTTCATATGCTATCAAAAGTTAAAGGATGATTCGTGGCAGACAGATCACAATTTACAAAACCAGCAGGATTAGGAGCTATGCTGCCCGGGAAATTGATGAACCTTTTCCTGGTAAAATGGTTCTTTATGGAGGGTCGTTCCCGGTGAGAGGAGCCGCATTGCACCTGCCATGATACAAGTTACCGAATCAACAGTGATATGAAAAGAAAAATTTTCCGGCCATTCATTGGATTTTTGTGGGTATTGATATTGAGCCCATTGCTCTCCTGCAGCCACAAGTATAAT
>JAHEEC010000210.1:0-2427 GCA_024640885.1 Bacteroidota bacterium
TTCACGAAGAGGAATTCCCGCACCGGCTCATACACATAGATCAGGGCATCGTTGCTAAAAGACTCCAGTTGTATAGGATAGAAACTAATGTCCTCGGTAACCCCCAGGATGATGCGATCATCTCCCCAGATATACATCCTACGGCCCACCGGGTCTTCCCAACCCAGGTAGTCAATCACCGCACGGTTCACCACCACATAACTGTAGTTAAGTGTATCTCGATCCGTACTGTAATATTCGCCCTCCAGCAGCCCGATATCAAAGGTGGAAAGAAAGTCCGGGCCGGTGCGGATCACCCTGGCGAATTTGTTGTGTTCCCCGTCCCGTTCACCCCAGTCTATTTCCCCGAAATTTACCGTCACAGGAATGTCGGACGCCGTACTGACCTGTTCAACAAAAGACAGTTGCTCCAGCTCTTGTTTGATGACCGGATAGCGATCCCACACCTTCCCCTTGGTTCGGATATAAAGCACATCTTCCCGGTTAAATCCAAGATCGGCCTGCCTCATATGGGTGAATTGCCTGATGATGAAAATGGAGACTGTGATAAAAAGGATAGAAAATGCAAATTGAAGTACGATGAGCACACGCCTGGATCTGGCTCCCGAACTCGGATTCTGAATCCTTTTTCCGGAGAAAAAGGCAAGGGGCCGGTAAGCTGAAATTTTCAGGGCCGGATAAAGCCCGGCAATCAGTCCGGTCAGCAGATATATTCCTACAATCACCAGCCAGTATGACAGGTCCCTGGCGACCTCATTCTGATTAATGCCAAAATGAGGAAACACATTGATCACCAGTTGTTCTGCAATGAAAAAGGCAATATAGAAGGCAAGAAGCAAAAGAAGGTAGGTCTCCCCCAGAAACTGGATAACCAGTTGCCGTTTGCTGGCACCGGCACTTTTCCGGATGGCGATCTCCTTGAGTCTCTGGCTTGAACCTGCCGTGCTGAGATTAATAAAATTGATGCAGGCAATAAGCAGGATCACTACCATCATGATGATATTGATCATATAGCCGATCCATTGCTGGCTTTCACTGTGCAGGTGCAAACGATCGAATCGATCCAGGAAGAACCAGCTATCAAAATCGGCCTCAAAGTTCTCCTGCACATGGTCATTGATGGATGTATTGAGTTTCACCAGGTCACTTCCCTCAGCCAGCTTAAAATTATTGAAGTAAATGGTTCCGCCGTATTCATCTATGGGGTATCCCATTTCCCCCAGGATGTGAAAGCCCAGCAAGGCTTTGAACTGATAGGTGGATGCCGCCGGGGGATCTTTTGCAACAGCCACCACGGTAAAATATCCGCCTTCTCCGATTTTGATCGATTTGCCCAGAGGCTTCTCTTCCCCGAAAAGTTTCTCCGCCAGACTCTCTGTAATCACTATGTGATCCCTTTCCGTGAACAGCTCTTCCGGATCTCCTTCCAGGAGGGAAAATGTGAAAAAACTGAAGAAGTTGCTGTCCACCGCCATCACCTGGCTTTCATCGAGGTATTTCATTGGCACATCCGCATCGGCTTCCTCCACAGGAATTCCAAGTTCAAATTCAATAGCTTCGCTTACCCGGCAGCTGCTTTCAATTTCGGGATACAGGTCCTTCAGCACCCTCGAATACACCCCACCTGTCCTGGGCGAACTGTATTCCGCATTATTCATGGTCAGGCGAACATTCAGCACATACATCTGGTCGATATCTTCATGGAATTTATCAAATCGGGCATCGAATCGTATCCAGGTCAGCAGAATCAGGAAAATCCCGAAGCCGATAGCCATCCCCAGGAGGTTAATCACTGTGATCAATTTGTTTCTCCAAAGATTACGGAGCGCGCTGAGCAGGTAGTTTATTATCATAACTTCTGATTTTACTTCAATACATGCAATATTGTGCCATTATACTTATTAATCTGATTTATTGTACCTTAGGGGGATTGAAAAAAATAGTAGTGTCGGAAATTCCAACACATGGTGTGCTTGAATCCGACAATCCCTTACTTTTACCTCAACAAGCAGGAACAAACTGATGTCCAAAAAGGCGGGTTCCATACTGATTGTAGATGACAACAACGATCTTCTGATTGCTCTCAGGCTGATCCTGTCGCGCAGCTTCAGCACCATCGACACCCTGAAAAATCCAAATTTGATCCTGTCCACCCTGGAGAAACAGGCCTACGATATCATCCTCCTGGATATGAATTTCAAAGCGGGACAGAATACGGGTAACGAAGGTATTTTCTGGATGAATAAGATCATGGAAATGGATCCGGAAGCCACCGTGGTTTTTATCACTGCTTACGGGGATGTGGAACTGGCCATAAAATCCATGAAAGAGGGGGCCGTTGATTTCATCATGAAATCCTGGGACGAGCAGAAGATCCTCTCCACCCTGCAAAGTGCCTATGAACTAAGGAAGAGTAAGATGCAGGTA
>JAHEEC010000210.1:2527-3757 GCA_024640885.1 Bacteroidota bacterium
TTCTTCCTCAGGAAATACCGGGTACAATACAATAAGGAAGATCTTAAGCTATCGGAACGGGCCATCGAACAACTGGTCTCCCATCCCTGGCCGGGCAATATCCGTGAACTGGAACATGCCATAGAGAAAGCGGTCATCCTGTCCGATAAGGGAGTGGTTTCCTCTTTCTCCTTCACTCCCCGTGTCGAAAGCGAAACCCTGGCATCTGCCAACTCTGGTCTGAACCTGGAGGCCCATGAAAAGAGGGTGATTCAACAGGCCCTGAAGGAGGAGCGTGGGAATGTTAGTGCCGCAGCAAAAATACTTGGAATCAACCGCTCCACCCTGTATCAGAAAATGAAAAAATATGGTATTTAGCCGTTTCATATGGTCCATCCTGGCCTTTGTGGCTGCCATCGTGGGTACCTCCATTTTGCTGGGGGCATTTATGCAGCGTCCTGAGTTTCCGGTAACCACTTCGCTCCTGGTGCTTGCCCTGGTACTGGAGACCACCGCACTGCTCTGGTATCTTACCCGGATCAGGCGGGATCTGTTGAAGCTGATCTCTGCCCTGGTAAACGACGATTCTACCATGCAATTTTCCAGGGTCCGGCGCGATCCCTATTTCAATGCCATCCATGCAGGATTCAATGCACTGATCGGTGATTTCAGGCTGGTACGCCTGGACCGGGAAGCCCAGCAACGCTTCTTTGAAGAAACGGTCAATCATGTACAATTTGGCCTCCTTGCCTTCAACGAAAGCGGGGAGGTACGTATGCACAACCGTGCTTTCCTGGAGCTGTTCGGACTTTCGGAACTAATGCATCTGGATGAACTGGAGGCTGTTTCAAAGGAACTACCCGGCTTGTTTAAACAGTTTTCACCCGGAAAAGAGAAACTGAAGAAAATTTCCCTGCCCGATGGACAGCACCACCTGATTTTCCTGGCCTCCGGCTTTGTATTGAAAGGTGAAAAGATAAATCTGATATCGGTCCGGGATATCAGCCGTGAGATGGACCGGAACGAGCTGGAAGCCTGGCAAAAGCTGCTGCGGGTCATGCGGCATGAGATCCTGAATTCCATTAGTCCCATTCAACTGATCGCCGGGAATCTCTCCAAGCGGCTTCAGCCGGAAGGGGAAGCCCTGGCCCTGGAACAGCTTAGCAAGGAAGAGGTACTCGATATTAAAACCGGACTGGATACCATCCACCGGAGGGCATCCGGGCTCTCCGTTTTTCTGGATGCCTATGC
>JAHEEC010000095.1:0-7813 GCA_024640885.1 Bacteroidota bacterium
GATCCCTCCGCAGAGAACTTTACACAATTTGTGGAGAAAGGACCCCATCGAACCGACCTTCTCTCGGTAAACACCATAAAATTGTTCGCCGACGGGGCCCTTGGATCAAGGGGTGCGCGGATGATTGAACCCTACAGCGATGATCCCGGAAACCGCGGATTGTGGGTCACTTCTCCCGAAAAACTTGAAACGTATTGCAGATTGGCCTGGGAAAAGAACTTTGTGGTGGCCACACATTGCATCGGGGATGATGCCAACCGGGAGATCCTCAAATTATACGCCGGCATCCTGGGAGGGAAAAACGACCGCCGCTGGCGCATTGAACATGCCCAGGTCATCCATCCGGAGGACTTCCACTATTTCGGGGAGTTTGGCATCATTCCATCGGTTCAGCCCACCCATGCCACATCGGATATGTACTGGGCGGAACGAAGGCTTGGAGCAGCTCGGATGGAAGGGGCATATGCCTTCAGGACACTTCTTGACCAGAATGGCTGGATCGCCTCCGGAAGTGACTTCCCGGTGGAGCAGATCAATCCCCTTTTCGGGTTTTATGCGGCCACCATCCGGAAAGACCAGTCAGGCTACCCGGATGAGGGATTCCAGGCAGAGGAGTCCATCAGCCGGGAGGATGCATTGCGGGCAATGACCATCTGGGCCGCAAAATCGGCATTTGAGGAGGATCTCAAAGGCTCCCTTGAACCAGGAAAACTGGCCGATCTGGTGGTTACCGGCACCGACCTGATGACTGCTCCCGGGGAGGAATTGTTCCGAATCCGGGTGGTGGCCACATACTCCGGGGGAGAGCTTGTCTACCCAGGGTCTGAGAACCCGTAGGGCAGTGGGACCGGTTAGAATTCGATCTCCCGGCCCATATAGAAATCCAGGATCTTTGTGTAGAAGATCAGCATGTACTTGGAGGTGATCATATCGGAGGTTGACATGTACAATTTGTTCCTTGCCTCCTGCAGCTCCAGTGCCGTACCTGTGCCCACCTTGAAGCGTTCATCGGCAAACCTGTAAGCCTCGTCACTGTTGGTCACCGACTCCAGGGCAGAGGCATAGTTATCCATGGCCGCAAGGGCTTCTGCATGGTACTGCTGAATGGATTGCTGCAGTTCCAGCACGACAATGTTATACTGGTATTCTGCATCCTGCAAATCTATTTTTGCCTTATTGATGTTGGTCTGAACCTGCCACCGGTTGAAAAACGGGAACTGAAGGCCCATGGAAACCTGTTTATACTGGTTGTCCGTGATCTGCTGATTAAGGGGGTAATCCATCTCGCTATTATAGGGATCGGGATTCCTTGGATTGATCAGTCCATCGCTGTAGTTGGAGTAGAAAATTCCCCTGGCGTACAACCTGGGGGAGCGCTGGCCCTTTTGCATGGCCAGGTAACGCTCCTGGCTCTCGATGCCATATTCAGCACTTCTTACCTGGGGCAGGTTGTTCACTGCATACAGGAAAACCGAGTCCAGCTGAGGGATCTCCACACTGGAGGGATCGGGTAACACGGGATTCTCGATCTCAAAGTCGGGACGGTCTGTGAGGTTCATGATGTGCATCAGGTTCAGCCTGGCCAACTCCCTGGTATTGATGGCCTGGGTCAGGGAGAGTTTCTCGGCCGACAACTGGGCATTCACCTCCAGGAGCTTTCCCCTCGATTCGTTTCCAACCTCCACCAACCGCTCCATGCGCTCCACCTGGTACCTGGTAACCTCAACCTTTTTCCTGGCCACTTCCGCCAGCTCCTGGTTCCTTAACAGGTCCAGGTATCCCATCATCACCCGCAGGGTGACATTATCCTGCATGGCATCCAGGCTCTCCTTGTTCATCATGTAGGTGGCCCTGTTCATCTTCATATTGTTAAAGCCCTGAAGCCCGTCAAAAAGGGTTAAATCACTCTGAAGACCGAGGTCACCCTGGCTCACATTGGCATTTTTCCACTCGTATGTACCCCTGTCCAGGATCCTTCCTGATCCGAGCTGGTGCTCAATCATTCCATTCAGATTTGGTAAAAGATCAAGCTTGCTCTGGCGGTGGTTCTGATCCGTGGATTGAAGCATCAGCTCCTGCCTCTTCACTTCCAGGTTGTACCGAATGGCGTGATCCATGCACCGGTCAAGGCTCCAGAGGGTGTCAGCCTGACCGTATGCCAGACCCATTATAGTAAAAGCTGCAACTATGGTTGTGATTTTTTTCTGCATGACGGAGGGATTATCGGTTGTGCTTCAGGATCAGTTTATCGTGGTCGGCATAGTTCTGGTAGGAGGAGACGATCACCTTTTCACCAGGTTCAAGTCCGCCCAGCACCTCGTAGTACCTGGGGTTCTGACGCCCAATGGTGATATCGCGTTTCACCGCAAACTCCTCAGAGGGATCCAGCACGAAGACCCACTGTCCGCCTGTGGTCTGATAAAATCCACCTTTTGTAAGCAGGATACCCTGCTGGGACTCACCCAGCTGCAACCTGATCCGGGAGGTTTGTCCGATCCTGATCTGCTCAGGGACCTGGTCGGTAAAGACCATATCCACCGCAAAACGGCCATTCTGAACTTCAGGGTATATCTTGGTAATCACACCTGTATATGGTGTGCTTGCAAAGTCACATTCTCCGTAAAGACCCCGCTGGATCCTGGCAATATAGTGTTCATCGATATCCACACGCAGCTTGTAGGAATCCAGCACATTGATGGTTCCCACCCTGCTTCCATAAGTAATCACCTCCCCGATCTCGGGATTGAGGGTGGCAAGTTCCCCGTCGACCGTAGCCTTGATATTAAGGTTGTCAAGCCTCCGGCGGATGATCCGCATGCTTTTTTCCATGCTCCCCACCGAAGATTCCATGGAACTGAGCTGGATGGATTGGGTGATCGAGTCGTTGCGGTAGTTCTCCTTTACAAGAGCGAGCAGCTGTCTGTTTGAGTTGTAATTCTCGCGTGACTGGTCGAAAACCTCCCGGGAGATGTGGTTCTGTTCGTAAAGGATCTTGTTGTTCTCAAACTGCCTCTTGGTCTGTGTCACCTGGGTCTCCAGTTCGATGATCTGTTGCTTGTATCTGACCCGGGTCTGGTCCATGGTCAGCTGGACGGTCCTCAGCTCATTGATCGCCCTCACCACACCTGCCTCGCCGTTGGTGATCTCCAGCAGCAGGTTGTCATTGGTGATCCGCAGGATCACATCGCCCTTCTTCACCATATTGCCCTCTTCGATGAGGATCTCCTCCACCCTGCCCCCTTCCACCGCATCCAGATAGATGGTGGTAATGGGTTCCACTGTTCCCTGCACAGTGATATAATCCTGGAACACATCCTGCTTCACCTCTTCAATGGTGATCCGGGATACATCCAGGTTATATTTGGAGCTCTTATCCCCGAAGATGATGATTCCCAGCACTGTAACCATCAGTGCTCCAAATAAGATGTACCAGATCATCTTCCGGGTAAGCCCCTTTTTCTTTTCGAGTTTGCGGTCCATTCCGTCCATTCCGTCCATAAAATAGATTTTTGTTCCCGGTTTTTCTTGCACCTATCATGCCAAAAAAAACAAGGATTTGATAATCATGTCCTTAGACAAAAAGCTCTCTACTGCCTCACTAAAAAAGTGTTCGATTTTGGGATTAATATGTACGAAATCGTACACTGCATTGAAATATTTTACTATATTTATGGAAGAAATGGATTGAATTTGAATGATTTGGATCATAAGGCATCCTTTTTGTGTAGAAATGCTATCAACCGACATTAATCATTGAACATGGAACAGAAAATTGGAAGAATCCTTGCAGTGGATGACAATGAAGACATCCTTTTTGCACTGAAGTTATTGTTGCGCCCCCATGTGGAGATCATCGAGACCCTGACCGGGCCGGAACGCATTCCGGAAGTAATGCTAAAACAGGACTGGGATGTGTTCCTGCTGGATATGAACTTCACCAAAGATGCCATCAGCGGTCAGGAAGGATTTGATGCACTTTCTGAGATCCTGGAGATTGATTCCCAGGCCGTGGTCGTTTTTATCACTGCTTACGGGGATGCTGAAAAGGCTGTAAAGGCCATAAAAATGGGGGCTACAGATTTTATCCTGAAACCCTGGCAGAATGAAAAGATCCTGGCCACGATCAATTCGGCCATCAGCCTGCGCCGCACCAGGATACAGGCCAAGAACCTGAAGTTGAAACAGCAGGAGATCAGCGCGGTACTTGATCAGCCATATACCGACTTCGTGGGGCAATCCCCCGAAATGTACGAAGTGTTCAATACCATTAAAAAAGTGGCAGCCACCGATGCCAATGTCCTCATCCTGGGTGAAAACGGTACAGGTAAGGAGTTGGTGGCCAGGGCCCTCTACCGGAACTCAACCCGAAAGGACGAGGTATTTATAAGTGTGGATCTGGGTTCTATCCCTGATACCCTTTTTGAGAGTGAGCTCTTTGGCCATGAGAAGGGGGCGTTTACCGATGCCCACAAAATGAAGCAGGGACGGTTTGAGATCGCATCTTCCGGGACCCTCTTCCTAGATGAGATCGGGAACCTCACCTACCCGTTGCAATCAAAACTGTTGACCGTCCTGGAGCGCAGGGAGATTACCCGGGTAGGATCCACCAAACCCATCTCCATCGATGTTCGCATGATCTGTGCCACCAATAGCAACATCCACCAGGATGTGGCCGACGGGGTGTTCCGCCAGGATCTTCTTTACAGGATCAATACCGTGGAGATCCACCTGCCCGCACTCAGGGACAGGACCGGTGATATACCTTTGCTGGCGGATCATTTTCTTAAGATCTTCAGCAGGAAATACCGGAAATCGATCCGGAATATCCAGTCATCCGCCATCAAAAAGCTGAACCAGTACAACTGGCCCGGAAATGTGAGGGAACTGCAACATGCCATAGAAAGGGCTGTGATCATGTGCGATGGAACGAGCCTCAGCCCCGATGATTTTATCCTCTCATCCGGAGTGAAGAGCAGCGGCGGACTTGAGCTTGAAACCTACAACCTGGAGGATATTGAAAAAACAATCATTGAAAAAGTACTTAAAACCAACCAGGGCAACGTGACACAGGCAGCCACCCAGCTCGGACTAACCAGGACATCGCTATACAGAAGGATGGAAAAACATGGTCTTTAAGCAATTCCGCATCAATATTGTCATCAGGGTACTGCTGATCACCTTTTCGTGCCTGGCCCTGTTCATCACCCTGAACAGTACCTACACCTTTACGCCCATCCTTGTGGCCGCCCTGATCATCTACCAGGTCTGGTCCCTGATCAGGCACGTGGACCGCACCAACAGAGAGCTGGCCAGCTTCCTGGAGTCCATCCGTTATTCTGAATTCACACGCTCCTTCAAGATCAGTGACAGCAGTTCCTCCTTCGATGAGCTCAATGCGGCATTCAATGATGTGATGAAGGATTTCCAGCAGGTAAGGTCAGAAAGGGAGGAGCACTTTCACTACCTGCAAAGCATCGTCCAGAACATTGATGTGAGCATCCTCGCCTATCAGAGGGACGGCACCGTGGAAATGATCAATCCTGCGGCCAAAAAACTCTTCCAGGTGAGTACCCTCAAGGATATCAATAAGCTCCGGAGCCTTAGTGACAAACTGGCCGATACACTGCTTAATATTAATCCAGGGGAGAATCAACTGGTCAAGGTGCAGGATGAGGAGGATATTCTTCAACTGGCCATTTTCGCCACTGAATTCAAGGTGAAGGATAAGGTAATCCTTCTGAGCACCATAAAAAACATCCAGAACGTGCTTGAAGAACAGGAGACGGCAGCCTGGCAAAAACTGATCCGGGTGCTTACCCATGAGATCATGAATTCCATTGCACCCATCTCTTCCCTCTCATCCACGGTCGAATCCATGGTAAGGCCATATGCCACCGGTGAAAAAAGTGCACCCGAGATCGAGATCGAAACGGTCCATGAGATCCAGGGTGCCCTTCAGACCATCAACAAACGGAGTACCGGATTGATGAATTTTGTGGAAACTTACCGGAGCCTGACCAAGATCCCTGAACCCAATTTTTCCCTGGTGAAGATGAATGAGATCATCAGCAATGTGCAGACCCTGATGAAGAAAGAGGCGCAGGAGAAAAACATCCTGCTGGTCAATTCGGTGGAACCTGAAACCATTGAGGTCCAGATCGATGAACAGATGATCGAACAGGTACTCATCAACCTGGTCAAGAATTCGGTCCAGGCCCTCGAAGGATGCAGGGACGGCACCATCCAGATCAGGGGATTTTACAACAAAAGGGGCAGACCCACCATCCAGGTCATTGATAATGGCCAGGGCATCCTTGATGACGTGATCGATAAGATCTTTATCCCCTTTTTCACCACCAAACGCAGCGGATCAGGCATTGGCCTGAGTCTCTCCAGGCAAATCCTGAGGTTGCACGGAGGCACCATCACGGCCAAGTCTGTGCCCAACGAAGAGACCATTTTCACCATGACCTTTTAAGAGAAATTCTGTATCTTTCATCCATGAGAAAGATCCTGCTCCTGTCGGCTTTCCTATGCCTGGCTCCCCATGCCAAAGCCCAGTTAAAAACATACCTCACCCTGGAAGCGGGCCCGCAGTGGAGCCTTTTCAAGGCATCCGATCCTGGAGGCTATTTCAAGGGTGCCAGGGTGAGAAATTCAATTGCCGGACTCACCATCGGGCAGGAGGTGATTCCCAACCTTTCACTGGTGACCGGCCTCTATTACCAGCCATACAGTGACGGCATCAACATGATCGATGACCGTCCCCAGCAACCCAGGTGGTCTGCCTATACCGCCCTGCTCATCCCCCTGCGGGCAGAGTACAGGATTCAATTCTCAGAATTCCCGGTGAGCCTTACCCCCAGGCTGGGTTATATGTATGGAAAAGTATCCCGGCCCGAAGCCCCTTACAGCGCATCGGGCACCCTTTCGGCGCCTGACGGGACCGTGATCCGTTATGACCTGAGCCATACCTATGATTCGGAAAACCTTCATTTCCTGGAAGCCGGGATCGGTCTAAATCTCAGGTTCTCGGGGATCTGGCAGGCTTCAGTCAATCTTTCATACCTAGTGGGCTTCACCGATCCGGTTACATCCGCGGTAGACTATTCCGGGGCAGGTGCCGGGATGAATAGTGCCACATACTCCTCCGGGGGAAACACAATATATACCTCCCTGGCATTCGGGATCCCGGTGAGCAACATCTGGCAGAACCGGGATTACCGGATTCGTTCCAGGGTCGAGAACTCGGTCTACGAAGGAAAACCCACTGACAGGA
This sequence comes from Bacteroidota bacterium, assembly GCA_024640885.1. Taxonomy (GTDB): domain Bacteria; phylum Bacteroidota; class Bacteroidia; order Bacteroidales. The sequence goes on from JAHEEC010000095.1 coordinate 7,280, forward strand.
AGGGACAGATATACGTGGGAGGAGAACTTGGGTCCCTTTGGCGCCTTTTCAACATCACCAATCCTGCTTTTGGAGCCAGGCCCATGGCCGACAGGGGCCTCTTCAGGTATGCAAATCTCCACGCAGGAGGTTATGCAGGATATATGGTGAGCGAAGATTTGGGGATTGATATCGGGGTTTACTACCAGCAATCCACTACATTCTATTCGCTGATGTACGACCATGAGGTTGACTTTGTGGTGAAGACCCCGGCACCCCTCTTCCTGGAGTTTCCTTTGAGGATCAGGTATTTCTACAATGTATATAAGAAAAAACTGTTTTACGTGGTATACGGAGGAGCCTCACTGCTGACCCATTTCAGTTCAGGTGAGTACAACCAGGGAGGGGGTGGTTTTACCTACAACACCCCATCTGCAGGCGGCCAGGATGATGCCGTCACCGCATACAGTGCATCCCGAACCGGCAGGATCAGGCCTCTCATGCGCCTGGGAACCGGGGTGGAGTATGAGTTACCGACCCGGTTTCCCCTGATCG
>JAHEEC010000095.1:7913-13599 GCA_024640885.1 Bacteroidota bacterium
GGCATTCCAGAGGGACCTGTTCGAACTGGTCCGTCCGGCGCTCCGGTATGGCAACTGGCACCATGACGGGGAACGCATGCTATCGCTCTTTTTTCACGAGAAGTGGTTCATCGATCCCTCCACCCTGAAAATCTCCAAAGAGGTGCAGGCCATCACTCCGGTCATCTGGCAAAGGCGGCAAACCGAAAATGGAGAACCCATCAATGAAGCCGGCACCGGTCTGCCAGTCTACTATAAAAATCAACTCGATCGCATCGATTTACGCAACCAGTAGGCTGTTTTTCCCGTCTTTAGACTGTGACAGGTTCAAACATAAAAATAGAGAACCATGAAAAATAGCATCCATATCTTTACCGTATTGGCCGCCCTCTTCCTGGCGGGCACCTCATGCAACCGGGTTGATGAAAGCGGGGCACTCCGGTTCGGCCTTGATTTACAAGAGGATAATATCCTTAAATCACTCCCGGAAGGGACCCGGATCACCGCTGCGCTTGTGACCATAACCGATGCAAGCGGGCAGGTGATCTATGACAAGGAGTCGGTTGCCCTTTACAGGTTTGGAGATTCCTATACCACCAGTTCCATGAAGCTTCCCGTGGGACAATTCCAGCTCAAGGAATTCATGCTGATCGATTCCATTGGCACGGTGCTCTGGGCAACCCCCATGGCAGGTTCTGAACTGGCCCACCTGGTCAGGCAGCCCCTTCCCATTCCGTTCGGCATCGGACCTGAAGAGACCACCAATCTCGATATCCAGGTGATCCGCACATGGGATCACCTTCCTTCGGACTTCGGATATGTAAACTTTGATATCGGTTTCGTGGAGCGGTTCTGCCTGAGCGTATTCTACTCCACCCGCTGCCTGGAGGATTGGCCCGAAGGCATGATGGCCCCGGTTCACCAGCCCATGCTGACCATCCGGGCCAACGAACGCATGTTGCTCCAGGAGCCCCTGATGGCAGGTTTGAACCGGTTCAGGGTACCCATGGGACCCGTATGGTTCCTGATCTCCGCCACCGATTGTCACGGCCAGGTGATTTTTGAGGAGAAATACAGCCTGGATGAACTTCTTACACACGGTTGCAAGGATAATTCTGAGCCTCTTCAGATTTACAGGGATCCAATTCCCGGACTTATCATTACCCCGGAGGGATTGCGTGAGCCCACCATCAGGCAGGGCGTTTTCGGTAGCGTCAGCATCCCGGTCTATGACTCACTGAACACGGGGAACAGCGACTTCCATCCCGTGGTCAGGGATATCTATTTCTATCCCTATGCGGTGATGGACTCCATCCAGACATTTGCACCCATGGATTGTTATTTCCCTGCAGATGCGCTGGGTATGGGACCGTTGGCCGTGGTGCGTTCGAATTCGGAAGGATTTTTCCAGGTTCCACTGGAAGCCGGCGACTATCTCTGCCTGGTCAGGGTGGGAGACCGGTACTACATGGACTCATTCGTCAGCTCTCACCCGCCGGGATTTGTAACCGTCCTTCCGGGGCAGGTCACCTACAGGGTGATCCACGTGGTGGACTGTTCCATGTGGATGTAAAGGGATCCTCAGGAGATTCGGCGGGTTTTTCTATCTTTGGAAAAACCCGCTTTTTTATGTCCAGGGAACAACTTCGTACCATCTATTCACGGCGAATTGATCAATGCCACGAAGCGATCCGCCAGCGTTCCCGGTTGATCAACTACATCTCATTGGCAAGGTTCCTGGCCCTGGTGGCCCTGGTCTGGCTCCTGGTGCTGGGCATCCGCGAGCAGGCCTTCCATTTCTACGCCCTCTCCTTTCTGATGACCGTTGCGTTTTTAGTGCTGGTGGGTCAGCACAGCAGACAGAATACACGGCGGAATTTACTCATTGAGCTGAAAGCACTCAATGAATCGGAACTCTCCTGCCTGGATCACTCCTTCCAGTCATTTGCCGATGGGCGAAGCCATGCGGATCCCTCACACCCCTGGTCCAACGACCTGGATATTTTTGGACGGGGATCATTGTACCAGTACCTGAACCGGACCTCCACCATCAGGGGCGATCAGCTGCTGGCAGAATTGCTGACCTCCGAACCTGATGATATTGATACCATCCTGTTGAGGCAGGGGATCATCGGTGATTTGAAGGAGCGGGTCGATTTCAGGCAGGATTTTACCGCCCGGGGCAGGCTGGTGAAGGAGAAGGAGGGTGACCTGGAGGATATTTCCAGGTGGCTGTCGGATTCACCCTATATAAGAAAGCACAGGTGGCTTTTCTATTTGGCCCTTCTGGTCAGCGCGGTCACCATTTCGGTCACCATTGCCGGGATCTTTGATATTTCAAGGTTCTGGTACCTGGTCCCTTTGCTCCTTTTCAACGGCACCCTGCTTTCTCCATTTCTTTGGCGTACGAACAAGTACCATGCCTCCATCTCTAAAAAGCACCAGCTCCTGGAAGGATATGCCTGGTTGTTAAAGAAAATTGGAAGTGCCGGTTTTGAGCATCCCACCCTCAGGGATAAGAAAGCCCGGGCAAGGGAAGGCATGAAGGAGGTGGAGGGGCTCTCCAGGCTTATGAATATTTTCGATCAGAGGCTGAACATGCTGCTGGGCGCGGTTTTTAATGGCCTCTTCCTCTTCGATTTCATCATGCTTCATCTGCTGGAGAGGTGGAAACGGAAAAACAGCAAGAATATCCTGGATTGGATCGAACTGACCGGTTGGACAGATGCCATGGTGAGCCTTGCCGGATTTGCCTTCAACCATCCCGGGTTTACCCTGCCACAATTCAGCCATAATGAGGAACCTTTTGAAATGAGGGGTCTTGGCCATCCGCTTATCCCGGATGGAAAAAGGGTGCACAACGACATTCGCATCGAAGGTGAAAAGGTGGTGGTGATCACTGGGGCCAACATGGCGGGAAAATCCACTTACCTGCGCTCCCTTGGAATCAACACTGTGCTGGCCTATGCGGGTTGTCCCGTCTGCGCAGGGACTTTCCGCAGCAGATTTATGGGCCTTTGCTCAAGCCTGCGGACAGCTGATTCCCTCCTGGACGGGGAATCCTATTTTCTGGCAGAGATTAAAAAATTGCAGTGGATCGTGCGCCGGATGGAGACCGGGAAACCCTTGTTGATCCTCCTGGATGAAGTCCTGAAAGGCACCAACACCACAGACAAAAAGCTTGGATCGGTGGGCCTCATCAGAAGGTCACTTGCCTACCCGATCCGCTGTTTTATCGCAACCCATGACCTCTCTCTGGGTGAACTTGAAAGGGTCCATAAAGGGGAGGTGGTGAATTACTGTTTTGAAAGTTACATCAAGGGGATGGAACTCACCTTTGATTACTCCATCCGCAAAGGGATCGCCACCAATATGAACGCCTCCTTCCTGATGAAGCAGATGGGGATCATGGATTAGCCGGAAGCGAATGAAGGAACTGACAGAAGGAATCTCAATCCTTGAGGGTGTTTCTCAGCCCGATGGCATCTCCACGGTGGAAAGGCTCATCACCGGTTTCTCGGACCTGGCCTGGGGGACCCCGTTGCTGGTGCTCCTGCTCGGAGGGGGTCTCTTTTTCCTGATCTACTCAAGGATGCTGCCCTTCCGATATTTCCGGCACGCCATCGCGATTTTGCTTGGCCGTTATGACGACCCCGGCGAGCCCGGGCAGATCAACCACTACCAGGCGCTCTCCACCGCCCTGGCAGCCACGGTGGGAATGGGCAACATCAGCGGGGTTGCCCTTGCCATTGCCATGGGGGGACCGGGAGCCATCTTCTGGATGTGGATCAGCGCACTCCTCGGGGTCACCACCAAATATTTCACCTGCACCCTGGCGGTCATGTACAGGGGCCGGGACTCCAACGGGGAAATCCAGGGTGGCCCCATGTATGTGATTACCGAGGGGCTGGGGAAAAAGTGGATGCCCCTTGCCATTTTCTTCTCCATGCTCGGGATGATCGGGGTATTGCCCATGTTCCAGGTCAACCAGCTCACACAGATCGTCCGGGATGTGGTGCTTCTCCCCAACGGGGTGGGGGCGGGATTCATCACGGACCTTATTTCGGGCCTGGTCGTCGCTTCCCTGGTGGGACTGGTGATCTTCGGAGGGATCAAAAGGATCGGGAAGGTCACCGGAAGGATGGTACCCCTGATGGTGGCCTTTTATGTCATCTCGGTCCTGCTCATTATTTTCACCAACCCTGGAAGGATCCTTCCAAGTTTTGCACTGATCTTCAGGGATGCATTCCATGCCGATTCGGTGCTGGGAGGATCCCTGGGTGCACTGGTCATTACCGGTGTGAGAAGGGCTGCCTTCTCCAATGAAGCGGGGATCGGGACTGCCCCCATGGCTCACGGTGCAGCAAAAACCAATGAACCGGTAAGGGAGGGACTGGTGGCCATGCTCGGTCCTGTGGTGGACACGATCATTGTGTGCACCATGACTGCCCTGGCCCTGATCATTACCGGCGTATGGGAGGCGGGGGATTCAGACGGGATCACACTCACCGCCGATGCATTTGAAGCAGCCCTTCCAGGTTTCGGATCCTACCTGCTCACCCTCTGTGTATTTGTTTTTTCCCTCTCCACCATGCTCTCCTTTCCCTACTACGGAACCAAATGCTTCTCCTTCATATTTGGAGCCAGGCACAGTTATCTCTATAACTGGTTCTATATCCTCACCATCCCGGTGGGTGCCACGGCCACCCTGGGAACCGTGGTCGGGATCTTCGATGGAGCCTATGCCCTGATGGCTTTCCCTACTATGATTTCGGCCCTGTTGCTTTCACCTTCGGTGGTCAGGGCTTCCAAAGATTATTTTAAACGACTGAAAGAAAACCGTTCCCATGCATAAATTCCTCAACTGGTTCAGGGAATACTGGATCATCCTCTCCTTTTCCATTGCCAAACTTCTGGTTCACCTGATCACAGCCACCAACTACGGCCTCCACCGCGATGCCTACCTCTACCTTGCCCAATCCCGTCACCTGGACTGGGGATTTTTCAGCACCCCTCCCCTGCTGGCGTTCCTGACCCGCATTCACACCATGATCTGGGGCGATTCCACCCTTGCTGTCCGGTTGCTGCCCGCCCTGGTGGGAGCAACAAGCATCTTCATCGTAGGTTGGCTCATCCGGCAGTTAAAGGGGGGCACCATGGCCCAGCTCATCGGGCTCGTTGCCTATTTTGTCTCCCCTGCATTTCTGAGGCCTGCGGTCCTCCTGCAACCGGTGATCTTCAACCACCTCTTCTGGTTGCTCACTGTGGTGGTGATATTTCAACTCATACGCAAACAGGATCCAAAACTATTGCTCTGGATGATCCCTGTACTGGGACTGGGATGGATGAACAAGTACTCGATTGTCTTCTATGGATCGGCCATCCTGTTGGCCATGGTCATCAGCCGCCAGCGGAAGCTTCTGTGGACCTGGTACCTGCCGGTGGCCATTGCGGGGGGATTCCTTCTGATCCTCCCCAACCTGGTGTGGCAGTACCAGCATCACTGGCCCGTGATCGCCCACATGCATGCATTACAGGAGACCCAGCTGGGGAATGTACTCCTGAAAGATTTCCTGCTCTCCCAGCTCCTCATGCACCTGCCTGCCCTGCCGGTCTGGCTGGGTGGATTGATCTGGCTTATCTTTAATAAGAGTCATCGCGAATACCGGGTTTTTGCCTGGGCATTTATCCTTACGCTTTTGCTGAT
>JAHEEC010000211.1 GCA_024640885.1 Bacteroidota bacterium
TCCTGGATCGAATGGTCGCTGGAGAGCCAGACAGAGGAAGGATATTTTGGTCCTGTACCCTTTGAGGCAGAACCGGAACCTGAGCCCGGGATCCAAAAATCAAGGCGCCGTGACTGGTGGCCGAAGATGGTCATGCTGAAAGTGTTGCAGCAATATTATGAAGCTACCGGGGATCAAAGGGTGATCGAGCTGATGCTGGGTTATTTCCGCTACCAGCTCAGGGAGCTCCCCGTCACCCCGCTTGATCACTGGTCCTTCTGGGCCAACCGGAGGGGTGGGGACAACCTGATGGTGGTTTACTGGCTTTATAACCTGACCGGCGAGCAGTTCCTGCTCGAGCTGGCCGATCTCATCCATACACAGACCTTCCCCTGGAACCGGGTCTTTCTCAATGAAAATTGTTACCGGGGGCCATTATTGGATCATCTCTATCCTTACAATACGGGCAACCGCTATCCCTTCGATGAGGAGTTGATCGACCGGCTGTGCCTGAGCCAGTTACAATCCTTTCACTGTGTGAACCTGGCACAGGGTATCAAGGAGCCCCTGATCAGGTACCAGCAGGATCCCGATCCCCTCTACCTGGAAGGAGTGAAGAAAGCGTTTCGGGAGATCAGGGTCTTTCATGGACAGCCCCAGGGCATGTATGGAGGGGATGAGCCCCTGCACGGAAGGGAACCCACCCAGGGGATCGAACTCTGTTCGGTGGTGGAATTGATGTATTCCCTGGAGAAGATGATCGCCATTTCGGGGGATCCTGAATTCATGGACCAGCTTGAAAAAATTGCATACAATGCCCTGCCGGCCCAGATCACGGATGATTTTTCATCACGCCAGTATTTCCAGCAGGCCAACCAGGTGATGCTGACACGCTCACGCCACAATTTCTACGAGGAGGACCATCATGGGCATACTGATCTTTGCTTCGGGCTGTTGACGGGTTATCCCTGCTGCACCTGCAATATGCACCAGGGCTGGCCCAAGCTCGTCACCCACCTCTGGTATGCGTCGGCTGACGGGGGAGTGGCCGCAATCATCTATGGTCCATGCCAGGTCAGGGCCAGCGTGAGGGGTGGGGGTGAGGTCTCCATCCGGGAGGAAACCGGTTATCCCTTTGAGGACCGGGTTCGTTTCCATCTCGGCTTAAAGGGTGCGGATGAATTCCCGATCCACCTGAGGATCCCGGGATGGTGTGAGGCACCTTCCATTCAACTGAATGGGAATCCATTGAAATTCAGTGTGGACAACGGAATGGTTGTGCTGGATCGCCAGTGGAGTGACGGAGATGTGCTGGAACTCTATCTGCCCATGAAGGTGCAGTTGAACCGGTGGGTGGAAAACTCCGTTTCGGTGGAGCGGGGCCCCCTGGTTTATGCATTGAAAATCGGGGAATTGTGGTCCCGGGTCGATAACCATGACCAGTGGGGTGGATTCAGTGAGGTACGACCGGCTAGTCCCTGGAACTACGGGCTGCTGGAGGGGGCCGTCCTGGAGCCGGAATCGGGATTTGAACTGATCACTTCAACCATGCAGGAAGCACCAGGGGAAGGGGAGACAGGAGCCTATCCATGGAACATCGATCATGCTCCGCTGGCCCTGCGCACACATGGCAAAATCATTCCTGACTGGTCACTCTACCGGGATATGGCGGGACCGCTTCCACACAGCCTGCCCCTGAAGCACCTGGAGGAGCTGCCTGCGGAGGAGATCATCCTGATCCCCTATGGATGCACCACACTCAGGATCACGGAGTTTCCAGTGGTGCGCTAAGCCGCTTAAAAACGATCCTTAGTCTGACATACTCTTCCAGGGGTCCGTTTTCGTCAAAGGCAGGTTTCCATGGGGGACCCTCCAGCAACAGCCTGGTGGCTTCCTGCGTGAAGGGTTCACCATTGGATCGCAACGGGGTGATATCCCTGATCTCCCCGGAAACAGTCACGGTAAATCCCAGGATCACCACTTCCCGGTCACCGGAAGTTTCCAGCTCCGGGAACCGCATCTGTTTCCCTACATACTCTTTAAATCCATCAAAACCCCCTGCCGGTTCGGCAGATCCGGAACGGCCGGGCTGGGTTGTTCCCAATCTTACAGTGGAGTAAGTATGTGATGGGGCCCCGGCTGGTTGGAGTCCCTGGCCGGCCACCACCACTTCATCCAGGGTCCTTGCATCGGGTTGCATCACCAGCTGGTTGTCACCCTCCCGGCTCAGCTGGTACTCGCCGGGCTCCATGCCTACAAAATTGGCCACTACGGTTCGGTTCGAATCATCTTCAACGGGAAGGGTGAACTGACCCGCCATGTCAGTGACCACACCGGTATTATTTCCTTTCACCACCACTGAGGCCCCGGGCAGGGGCTTCATATCCTCGCCCGAAACGACGGTACCCGTCATCTCACCCAATACCCTCATCTCAGTTTTATCCTGAGAAATTGCTTTTTGCTGCATTTCGGCCCTTCTTCCGGATAGTGCCCGGGCTCCTTCTTCCGGCAGGGGGGCAGCTTCGGCTTCTGGCACCACCTGGTCGAAATGTGCCTGTTCTTCCGGTGGTGTTGCTACGGCCTCAACGTGGATGATCCTTTCCCGCTGTGCATCTTCCTCCACCTCCATGGCAGCCTTTTTAGGAACTTCAGGGGCCATCCGGGAAGGGGAGGGTTCCTCTTTTTTGGAGGATTCGGGAGCCCCGGTGACAGGTTTTACTGCCTCTGCCTGATCAGCGATCCCCGGGGCTTCTTCCAAGGTGATCCGGTCATCTGCAGGGGTTGCTGGTTCCCCGGACGGGCCTGCAGGGAACAGATCCTCCTGGACGGTTTTTTCATTTGATTCCGGGTTGAAATCATACACCTGGAGGAAGATGGTACCGATGATCAACAGGGAGGCAATGGATGCGGCGGCACTGTACCAGGCGATCCTTCTTCTCCTGCTCAACCTTTTTCTCAGCCTTGTATGCAGTGAAAGAAATCCCTCCTCAGCCTGCTCCGGGGTTAGCATTTCAAGACCTTCCAGGGCCTCCCTCTCAAAAGGGTCCTTCTCCAGCTCCCTTTCGAAGGCATGCCGCTCCGGGCCGGAGCGTTCTCCTTTCAGATATTGCAAAAATTCATTTGCACTCCTATCTCTCTTTTTAGCTGACATTTTTTCCTTCCAGACAAATTTTCAAATTCCTTTTCCCATTCTGGAGATAACTTTTCACCTTTTTCTCCTCCATCTTCAACCTGTCAGAGATCTCCTGATAGCAGAGCTTCTCATAGTAAAACAGCTGAATGCAGGCCTGCTGTTCTTGTTTCAGCTGTGCGATGCATTCCCTGAGGGCCTCTTCAATGGAGTGGTCATCCCTATCTATGGGATGCAATGTGTGGCCCGATTCCATAAATTCCTGCTCAATTTTAACTCCTTCCAACCTGGCGGCCGCATTTTTCCCAGAACGGATCTTCATCAGGCAGTGGTTTTTTGTCAGCACATACAACCAGCTTTTGAAATTCTCCACCTGATGCCTGGGAAGGTCCGTGACCAGTTTTTCAAAGATCTCCATAACCGAGTCCTCGGCGTTATCCCGGTCGCCCAGGTATTTTAGGGCCACCCCGAACACAAGGTGCATGTACCTGGCATAAAGCTCACCCAGGATATCCAGGCTCCCCGATTGCTGAAATTTATCGAGCAGTTCACGATCAGATCTATCCTGGTGTTTTCCGCTTATTTCAAGCA
>JAHEEC010000096.1 GCA_024640885.1 Bacteroidota bacterium
GTGATTTTCATCAATTCATATTCAATGGTGATCCCGATGCTTTCGAAGATGGTAGCCATATAGCGATCATACATTTCCTTCATCTTTTCCTGCAAAGCAGCAGCATCTTCCCCTTCCTGAAGCAGCAGGTAAGTAAATACACCGAAGTTGCCCCAGCTCCCCATCTGCGCCGGAAGACTGTTTCTGGAAACAAGCCCGTCGAAGAGAATATGGGAGTTTCTTGGAACATCCTCGATTACCGCAGTGACGGTATAGATCTCATCTCCCACCTTAAGTGTATTTCCAAGCGCCGGTTCTCCACCAAAGTACCTGTCGGCCATGGTTTCGGTAAGCACTATGGAGTAAGGTTTATCCAGGGATTCCCCCGTACTCCCTTCCAGGGTTTTATAAGTGAAAATGTCAAAAAAGGTGGAGTCGGCATACATCACATCCTCTTCGGTGAATTCAATATCTCCGTTTTTAAATAGTGAACGCTGAAAATTGAAGAGACGTGTAACACTCTCCACCTCCGGATAATCTTCCTTAAGCTGTGGTGCAAAAGGGATCTGCGCCACAATCCAGGTAAACTCATCGTCTGTCTCGGTGATATGCGATTGCACCCGGTAAATCCGGTCGGCCTGTTCATGGTACTTGTCAAAACTAAGTTCATCTGTGACATAAAGAATCAGGAAAAGGGCACTGGTAATGCCCAGGGTCATCCCCAGTATGTTCAGGAAACTGTAGCCAAATTTATTGGTAATGTTCCGGAAGGCATTTTTTACTAGGCTTTTGAACATAAGATCATATTTTGAAGTTTACCTGGAGCATCCTAAAAGTATGGCAAGCTCCTGAAAGTAAAAAATTAATTATTGCTAAATTTGTTAATGGCAGGTTAATATGAAATGTACGCTTATGGGCAAGATTATTATTGAAGAAATGGAATTTTATGCCTTTCACGGGCACTACCAGGAAGAGCAAATTGTGGGAAACCGTTTTCTGGTGGACCTGGAGATGGAGGCGGACCTTTCGGAACCGGCCAGAACCGATAACCTGGACGATGCGGTGAATTACCAGCAGGCCTACCAGATCATTCAGAATGAGATGCGGCGTACTAAATCCTATCTCCTGGAAAATATCGGGAAACGGATCCTTGATGCCCTCTTCACAGAGATGAAGGGTATCCAGAAAGCGACTATCAGGATCCGGAAGCTGAATCCTCCCATGGGCGGACCCATCAAATCGGTGGGGATCAAAATGAGCCGGAAACAGCAGGTGCCTTAGGCATTGACCTGCAAGGAAATTATTCGCCTTTACTCATACATATAGGAGTAGGAAATAATCCGGGTATAGGCTGAACCCAGTTTTTCATAAATTATATCCGGGTAGTCATGTTCATTCAGGCTCAGGTTGTAGGTGTAATCGAAACCGGTCTCCACCTCTGATCTGCTGAGCATGTTGTTTACATGAGACATGCCTTCAAAATAGTAGGGCAGGGCATAATAGGGATGCTTACTCTGATCATAGGTCATACTAACCTGCCTGGTTTCACCACTTCTGGGATCCAACTCTTCAACGGATAGGAGGTTCCCCTGTTTGTCATAGGCATAAGACACATTTTTTACATAATCCTCCCTGAATCCGTCTGCCGTAATTTCATACTCCGACTCTTCGGTAATCCGCTCGCCTTCATAGGCGTACTCCACATACCCGGTAAGAATGGAATCGAGGGGCTCCAGGTAGGTATAATCCAGGTTACGCTTCACCAGATCCACCCTTTCCACCAGTACATCATCATATACAAACCACCTTTCCTCCTGTACCCTGGCATCCACCCTGATCACGCGGACCACCTTCAAACGCCCCGTGGCATCATACTCAAAATGATGGGTCTGGTGATTGCTCCAGGTAATGTGATCCAGCAGCCCGGTTCCGGGTTGATAATAGAAATCTGCAAGAATCTTTGAGGTTTGTGAACCCTGCACCAGCGTCATGGAGAGATTGGTTGGCAGGCAGATAGTCTCAACCTCTTCCGGGGCAATTTCACAGGCCTGTGTAAATAGGAAGAGTGCTACAATGGACAATAAATAAATGTGTTTCATGGCTTTCCGTTCTTCATCCTATTTTACGGACTGAAACACCGGGAGGTTCAAACCTTTACACGAACGAAAGCTATTTGTTGACCAACTGAAGCGATACCAGTACCGGAAGGTGATCGGAGAAGAAAGACCGGTCCCTGGAATCGGTAAGCCCACCGTAGCGCAACACCTTTACCTCCCTGGAAACAAAGACGTAATCGATTCGCTCACCAGGCGGATCGTCATAGGTAAATCCATGAAAGGTGGATACGGAAGCATAGGGGGGTAATTCGGAGACCTGAAAAGCATCATTGAGCTTGCGTTTAATCAGTGAAATGGGTTCTGCGGATGGATTCAGGTTGAAATCACCACACAGTACCACTTTTCCGCCTTCCCCGGCAATGGCTTGAATTTTATCCAGGATCAATTGTGCCGATTCCCTGCGTGCCTCTTCTCCCCGATGGTCGAAATGCGTGTTGAACACATAGAAGCGCGCTCCCGATTTCGAATCATCGAGTTTTACCCAGCTACAAACCCGGCGGCAGGCTGCATCCCAACCAAAGCTGCACGAGTCCGGGGACTCTGAAAGCCAGAAGGTCCCGCCATCCAGCTTCCGAAAACGATTGTGATTGTAAAAAACAGCAGAGAATTCACCCGAGCGCTTCCCGTCATCCCTTCCAACGCCTTCATAAGTAAAATCGGGAAAGGCCGCATCCAGATCATCCATCTGTTCGGGCAGGGCTTCCTGTACACAAAAAATATCGGCCCTGTGGAAGCGGAACAGCGCCGCCACATCATCCTTACGGTAGGGCCAGGCATGCTCCCCGTCGCCGGAGGTATTCATCCGGATGTTGTAGGTAATCAGTTCCACGGGTTGCTGGGCTGCCGTGCCCAGTGCTAAAAGACAAACACACATTGAAAATATGCTTCTTATTATCATATCCAATTAAACATTAATATATACACCACCTGCCCGACAGGGAACTAGACAGGCATATCCAGCCAGAAATACTGTCCCATCCCCACTCCGAAAATCATTATCCCAAATATACCATGTAAAACCGAAGTAAACAGTACACTCCGGGTTAGATGGTAATTCAGGGCAAAATAAAGTCCCCCGATAAAGGTGAGAATCATGGAAACAGGATCGTAATACACAATATGCATAAATGAAAATGTGACCGCACTGGCCACAACAAAATGCCATGCCTGCCGGAAGATCCCTGAATAACGTCTGCTGAGGAAGGTCCGGTAGATGATCTCCTGGCCAAAGGCAGAAAACGCCGGGTAGAAAATACAGAGGGCCAGGTAAAGCCAGATGTTGGCCCGGGGCAGGTTAAACAAATTCCCGCGATCAAATAGTAATACATATCCCAGCATCATCAAAGCAGCAAGCAGTATCAGTACGACATTTACATACAGGACTTTACGGGGGATCTGCCACCTGGTTAATTCCTTCCATCTGAATTCAGAATTTCGCCGGAGCAGGAAAAAAATAAATACCAGGACAGGCAGGATGATAATGCTGGGATGAATAAAGTCCTGGTCCAGGTAGATCAACGTGGGAATCCCGAAAAACAGGATGACAAACTCAATTGCAAGCCCTATCCGACCATATCTTCGCATGCGCATCTCAGACTTTATGATCTTTTAGATTTTTCTCAATTTCTTTTGCAGCAGGAGTAAGGGATAGTCCACCCAGGGCCGTACAACGAAGTTCGTACGGAAGGCTCCTTCCCACCCGGTCCATGGTCTCTATCACTTCATCCAGTGGAATCAGGTGGTCATATCCTGCAAGGGCCATATTTGCACTTGCCAGGGCATTCAGAGCCGAACTCACGTTCTTCCCCAGGCAGGGCGCCTCCACACGGGCAGCGATGGGATCGCAGATCATACCCAGAGAGTTCTGGAGGGCGAGCGAACTCGCAGCCATACATTCTTCCACACTTCCTCCCAACATCCAGGCAATAGCGGAAGCGGCCATACCTGCACCGGAACCACATTCTGCCTGGCACCCGCCTATCTCAGCCGAGAATGTGGAGGACGTGGCAATGAATAATCCAGGAATGCTACCGGCCAGCAGAGCCATTACCATCTGCTCTTCATTTAATCCCAGTGAGTCGGCCACTCCAAGGACGGCACCTGGAAAGGTTCCGCACGATCCGGCTGTGGGAGCTGCCACAATGGTCCCCATGGCACTTTTTACTTCCATCATGGCCGATACATAGAGGGTGATGTTATGTACCGCTTCCCCTCCTGCCAGGCCTCCTTCTTCCAGTTTCTTCATGTAAACAGTGGACTGGGCACCCAGGATCCGGTCACCGAACCGGGTTCCCTTTAATCCGGTATCGATGGCAGCCCGCATCACCCGGTACAGATCCCGCATTTTATCAAACACCTCTTCTTCGGTAATGTTTCCTCTCATGGATTCATAATCAGACGCAAGCTCCCAGAGAGGAAGGTTCCTTTCGAGATTATACTGAATCATGTCACCGCATGAACTGAAGGGCACTTCCACCGGCTCATAGGACTGGACTGGCAAAAGCGGGTAGATCACTCGTTTCAATGCACCCTCCGAAGAAGTACCCTGTTGAAGCAATGCCCCGGTTTCCGAAAACCACAATTCGACCCTTCGGTCCCCCTTGATGGAGACAGCACCTTTATTGATCCGGATGATCTCAATCATTCCCCCCCCACTTGAAACAGCAACCACCTCCATCTTCATCTCCCCGCGCTGCAGGTGAACCAGGTAAAGGTTTGATAAATCAAAGCCCGTGTCACATACCCGGAAAGAGAGATCGATCCCTGCCTGAACCAGGTGTGGATCCGGATCCAGCAGGCGTTCATCATTGGGTTCAAAGCCCAGCAATCCTCCTTTCATTCCCATATCGGACCCCTGGCTCTCATGTGTGGTAGCCAGGGCATCCCGGGCATCGTAGCTCACCAGAACCTTGCCGGGAGATTCCAGCATCAGGTCCCGGCATATCCGGCCAATCCGAAGCGCAGCCACACTATGGGAGCTTGAAGGTCCGCGCATGACCGGACCGACTACATCGTTGAAAATACTTGGAATATGTCTGCTTCCTGGTTTCATCATCGTGGATTATAAGTTTTCCAGCCAGTACCTTGCCATGGTGCGTCGCAGGTGCAAACTGGTATTTTCCCGCTCACGAATGGCATGGGTACGCATGGGATAGGAAAACATATCAAACAACTTATCCTGCCTGATCAACTCATCAACCAGCATCTCAAAGCTCTGGTAGTGCACATTGTCATCGGCCGTTCCATGAATCAGCAGGAGCTTCCCTTCTAGTTTCGAGGCATGGGTAATGGGTGATCCTTCTTTGTAGCCTGCAGCATTTTCAGTGGGAAGGCCCATATAGCGTTCCTGGTAAGCCGTATCGTACAATTTCTGGTTGGATACAAAGGCAATGGCAATCCCGGTCTTATAAATAGCCGGGTAGCGGAACATGCCATTCAGGGTCATGGAGCCTCCTCCACTCCATCCCCAGATGCCCACCCGTTCCCTGTCCAGGAAAGGGTAGCTATCCAGGATCTTTTCTGCGGCAGCCGCCTGGTCCTTCGCTGCCAGGATCCCGATCTGCTCATAGATGGAATTTCTCCAGGCTTTCCCGCGTGGCGCTGCTGTTCCCCGGTTGTCCACGCTGATCACGACGTAACCTTGCTGTGCCAGGTACTGGTGCCAGAGGTCTCCTCCTCCCCAGCTGTCCTGGACGGTCGATCCGGCCGGTTCCCCATAGACATAGAAAATGAGCGGATAGCGCTTCTGCGGATCAAAAGCTGCAGGCCTGATCATCCATGCATCCAGGCTTACGTCCCCGATATCCACCTGAAAAAATTCTTTGGGGGAAAGACCCAGGCTGGCATATTTCTCCTTGATCTCCTGATTATCTTCCAGGACCCTGATGACCTTATGCGATTTGACTTCCACCAGGGAAATCACCGGAGGTGTACTTGCATTTTCAAAGGTATGCAGGGCCCAGCTGGCGTCATTGGACATCACATACCCATGCTGCCCTTCCTGACCGGCAGGGGATATACGTTCGGGATTCCCCTTTCCATCGAGCCGGCTTCGGTACAGGTAACGCTGGGTGGGCTTGTCCGGCGATGCGATATAGTAAACATAACCCGACCCGGGATCGATACAGCTGAGTGCGATCACATCAAAAGCTCCGTCAGTTACCCGGGTGACCTCCAGCCCATCGCGGGAGACTTTGTATAGGTGCCTCCAGCCATCCCGTTCGCTGGTCCAGGTGAAATAGTGATTCCCCTCAAGCCACACCAGGTCGTCATGTACATCCAGAAAGGCTTCGTCTGTTTCCGTGAGGATATTCTCAAGCTCCATGGTTTCCAGCTTCCCTGTCCATACCCGCATGGTATTCTGAAGGCGGTTTAATTGCTGAATGAGCA
Organism: Bacteroidota bacterium; assembly: GCA_024640885.1. Lineage (GTDB taxonomy): Bacteria > Bacteroidota > Bacteroidia > Bacteroidales. The sequence continues at coordinate 6,486 of JAHEEC010000096.1, forward strand.
CCTCATCCGCCCCAGGAACCATTTCCATCCGTACCAGGTAGTTATTTCTCGGGTCTCCGGGAACATCAAACCAGCGCGTTTCGCCGCCGGAGGCTGCAACCACCCCGATCTTTACGGCCGAATTTGTGGTGCCCACTTTGGGATAAGGGAAGGGCACAGGTTCTGAATATATTGAATCCAGGTTATTGATCAGGTAAAAGGTGCCGGTCCCCTCGGTATCGGAGTGCCAGTAAATGATAAACTCCCCATCATTGCTCCACCTGAAACCATCCCTGCAGCTGAATTCCTCCTCGTAGACCCAGTCGAAGGTTCCGTTTACAAAACGATCGCCCCCGTCACTGGTCAGCTGTGTGATGGTTTTAGCGCTCAGGTCCTCCACATAGATGTTGTGCCCGCTCACATAGGCCACCCGTTTTCCACCGGGTGAGAACTTTGCAAACATCAGGGAAGAGGAGGGTAAGGAAGCTCCCAGCTGTTGCAGGCTCCCAGAGGAAAGATCAAGCACCCAGTAGTCGCCCCTTGTATGATACCTCCATACCCGCCGGGTATTCGTAAACAGCAGGAGCTTGCTGTTGTCGGCCGACCACTGGTAATCTCTCAGGTCCAGGGGCTCTTTTCGGTCACCGGGCACCAGCTCATCTGCCCCCACCAGGACCACGCGTTCACCACTCCTGGCGTTGTACCGGATGATCTCCGCACACCCTCTCTCCCTGTTTGCCTCCAGGGTAGTATAATGCCGGGAGTCCTCCATCCAGCGGACCGACCTGTAAGAGCGTGTCGGATAGGTGGCATTTTTATAGATATCCTCCAGGGTCAAAGCGGTCTCGCTGCGCTGACCGCTGACCGGTACAGCAGATCCCAGAAAGAGGACCAGGATGGTAAATAAGCCAGTAATACCTTTCATAAATTTCTGTTTAATGCTGACTTAAATATAGCCTAAAGTTTGCTAACTTAATCCCCATGCAAATCCCCGGTGCATACCAGTACGAAAAGTATTCCTTCAAATTCATTACCCCCCTGATGGCCCTGATGACTCCTGTATTTGTGGTCAATGGGGGATACATAGGTGCTTCTGTCTGTTTTGTAATTGGAGCCCTGGCCGCCTTCTCCTACCAGGGGATCATCATCGATACCGCAGAACAACGGTATTTGAAATACGACCGCTTTTGGAAATTCAGGATCGGAGCCTGGAAAGCACTTCCGGTCCCAAGCTATGTAACCGTTGTGCGTATCAATCTGAGCAGCAGACGGACGGCCCCTTCCCCCATTGTGGTTCCCCAGGACAAAAAAGGAGCCAGGGCTTTCAAGGTAAACCTGGTGGTGGAGGGGAATCAGCGCTTCATCGGTATCTGCAGGGGTTCGCTTGAAAACATGACCGCCGAGGCCCTCCGCCTGGGGGCACACTTGCAGATCAGGGTGCTGGATTATACCACCCATGAGAAAAAGTGGATGGCGTAATGCGCTTATTTGCTGTTCTTTAAATAGCTCTTCCAAAATAAAATAGCCAATAACTTGACAGGCATCATAAAATAGTATTACATTTGTACTATACATCTTGTTTAATACTAATTGTTCAATATGAAAACTGATGAAGCCTTACACCAGGAACTTTTAAGTGCATGGGAGGAGACCTACAAAAAGGGGCAGTTAACCCTCTGGATTTTCCTCTCGCTGAAGGAGGGGCCGAAATATGTCTCCGGCCTGCAGGAATCCATCGGACGTTTTTCCAGGGGAACCATTCACGCAGAAGAGCAGAGCCTCTACCGGACGCTCCGGAAATTCTACCACCTGAAAATGGTAGATTTCAGTTCAGGGAAGGGACACAAAGGTCCCGACCGGAAATACTACCACCTGACTCCCCTGGGCGAATCCCTTCTTCAATCCTTCGTGGAAAGAAATATCCTGCTCTTTTTTGAGGAGCCCCTGAAGAACCTGCTGTTGAATGATTCCATAACCACTAAAAAACAAATGCCATGAAAATAGTATCAAGAAATCTTTTACTTTTTGCCCTTTTACTGTTCATATATTCGGTTTTATTCCGCTTTGGGCTGAGCTCATTACTCACCGCTGAACGCTGGGCCTGGGTCGTTATCATTTCCGTGGCCTATGGGGCTGCTATCTTTGTCACTGCCTGGATGACCGGGAAAAGGGACGGCATGAATAACTTCTTATTTGACGCCGGATTCAGATGGAACCTGACCACATTTATTGTCTGGGGGATTGCTTCTGAAGGCTGGTTTCTACTGGGGCTGCATTCAGTCTACGAGTCCATCCGGATCGTTCATATTACCCTGCTGATCTGGAGTGGGTTCCTGATCCTCCACCTGATCCTGTTTTTGATCCTTCGCAGACGCACCATCAAAGGAATTCACAAAACAAACATCTTTGAATAGAGCCAAAAAAAAGAGGCTGCCCTGACGGTCAGCCTCTTCTATTTAAATGACTTAGATTCTACTTGAACCAGTATCCCAAGGAGATAATCCACTGGCTGGGTCGTGCATCCAGGGCGAAATCGCTCCCACCCACTGTTAATGACTCTCCAAGCGCACTTAAAGAACCTTCGTACCTGGCATCAATAGATATTTTACTAATATCCAGTCCCAGTCCTGCCTGGAATCCCCAGGTCATCGAACTGGAAAACAGCTCGAAGTCCGGTTCAATCTCGGTTAAATCGGTGGTCTCGCTCAGGACAAAAGAACCTACAGGTCCCACATTCAGCCTGGCCGGTCCCAGTTTGACCCCCACCAGCAGGGGTATGTCAATCCGGCTGAATTTTACATCCAGTATCTCAGTGGCTCCACCGTCAACTACCTGTTCTACGGTACCTCCTCCTGCATTGAAGTAAAGTTCGGGTTGAATCACTACCATCGCTATTTTTATACGGGTTTGAAGACCCAGGTGGTAACCCATTACTCCATCCCCGGTAATCAGGTTGTATACATCTGATCCATCATTAATCCCGGTAATATCATCCATCTTCAGGGAAGAGAAACCAATACCTGCTTTAATCCCGTAATTGAACAACTGTGCATTCGACACCTGTACAAGGAAAAACGACGCCAGTGCAATTAATATCAACTTTTTCATGCTTTCTTAATTTAAGTTACTTATTGGTATAGCTATTAAACGGCAGGAAGTGCCGATAGGTTGCACAAAAGAAGAGAAAAATTATTCGCCAACCAGGTCCCGGATCACAATGGAGGCAAGGGTGCAACCAAATATGGCTGGAATAAAGGAACTGGTTCCCACAGTTGATTTCTTATTGGGCTCTCCTTCCACGGGGATCACCACCTCCCTGCTCACCTGTTCGGTGGAAAAAACTACCTTAAATCCGCCATGTACATCCAGCTTTCTGAGTTTTTTACGAAGCACATAGGCCAGCCTGCAATTATACGTGTCGCCAAAATCGGTCACCGCGATCTGGGCCGGGTCCATTTTACCCCCCGATCCCATGGAAGAGGCCAGTCTCAGTCCACGTCTCATGGTATGGTAGATCAGATAGATTTTAGGTGAGAGGGTGTCAATGGCATCGACCACATAGTCGTAGGAAGTTTCAAGCACTTCCGGGATCCTTTCTTCCCTGATAAATTCGTTCAGTACGGTCAGTTCCAAACCCGGATTGATATCCATCAGCCTTTCCCCCATAACGATTGCTTTCTTCTGGTTCAGGCTGCTGTGGGTGGCCGGGAGCTGCCTGTTGATATTTCCCGGCTGGACAATGTCTCCATCAATTATGGTCATCTTCCCGACTCCGCTTCGACAGATCATTTCAGCGGCCATGGATCCCACCCCGCCCATGCCTGCAACCAGGACATTTGCATTCTGAAGCCTGCTAAATCTTTCTTCGCCCAGGAGCTGAATGGTACGTTCCTGCCACCCGGGATGCGGACCGGTAAGGTTCATCAGCCAGGATCAAATGAAGTTTTTAAACCTGCTCAGATTCGTACGTGCATTTTCGAAAATCTGCACCCGGAGATGGTCCACAGAAACTCCCTTTACCTCGGCTGCAAACTGGTAGAGCTCCCGGATGTCCATATCGCCCTCATCGGTCTCCAGGAACATCATCTCCACAGGGACCTTCTGCAGGGATTCGACAATTTTTGAATGCTCCCCGGTAATGGCCTGCCCGAAGGAGATCAGGAAGCCGGCTTTCACAAGCTCTGCCGCCATCTGCGGATTGCCATTATAACCATGAATAATCATAGGAACCACCGGGTGCTGGGTTTTCATAAATCCCAGAATCTCATTGAATGCCCTGACCACGTGCAAAATGACCGGAAGCTTGGCCGATTCAGCCATAGCTACCTGCTTTTCAAAGATCTGCTGTTGAAGCTCCATGGGTGCTTCAAGGGATTTATCAAGCCCGATCTCACCAATGGCCAGGACGCGAGGGTGCTCCATTGCCTTTCGCACCCTGTCGAGGGTCTCCTCCTGGTCCACTTTGCCCACATTGTAGGGATGAAAGCCGACTGAATAGAATCCGTTTTCGATATCCTCGGGAGGGAAATCTTTCGCCATTAAATTCTGCATCACCCATTCATCAATGGTGTTCGACTGCCTGTGTCCGTGAATATTGATAAATCTCTTTTGACCTGTTCCCATGATATCCTTTGTCTAAATGTTACTTCATAATTTCATTGATCCCTGTTCTCATTCTTTTGACTACCTCATCCCTGCCAAGGAAAGCGGCAAGATCAAAAAGTCCGGGCCCTTTTGCAGCACCTACCAGCAACAACCTCCAGGCATTCATAATGGCGCCCATGCCCCATTCATTCCTGCTAATTACATCTTTAACAAGGGTCTCGACCTGTTCAGCAGTAAATGATTCACATCCTTCAAGTGCCAGGGCAAGTTGTTCCATTTTCCCAGGTGTATCCTCTTTCCAGCGCTTCTTTACCACAGCTTGATCGAAGGAGTCCGGCGCCTGGAAAAAGAACCACGATTCCTCCCAAACTTCATAAATAAAATTGATCCTGGGTTTAATTATCGGCACCAGCAAAGCCACTCTGCTGTTATCGGTATGCACCTCGTTGTCCTCCAGAACAGATTGAAAGGCCGGAACCAGGTCCACATCCTTCATCAGCTGAATATGCTGGTGGTTGAACCATTTGGTCTTTTCAGGATCGAACCTGGATCCTGATTTCCCCACCTTTTCCAGCTGGAACTCTTTTATCAATTCATCCAGTAAGAACAGCTCCTGCTCGGTTCCCGGATTCCATCCCAGCAAGGCCAGCATGTTTATACAGGCCCCGGGAAGGTAACCTTCCTCCCGGTACCCCGGGGAGATCTCACCAGAATCGGGATCATTCCATTCCAGCGGAAAAACGGGAAAACCACCCTTTTCTCCATCTCTTTTGCTCAACTTCCCCTTTCCGGTTGGCTTCAGTATCAGCGGCAGGTGCGCAAATTTTGGCATCAGGTGTTCCCAGCCGAAGGCACGATAAAGGGACACATGAAGCGGAAGGGAGGGCAGCCACTCTTCTCCACGAATCACGTGAGAAATGGCCATCAGGTTATCGTCCACCACATTGGCCAGGTGATAGGTAGGCATCCCGTCCGATTTGAACAGGATCTTGTCATCCAGCGTGGAGCTGGAAACAACTACCTCACCCCGCACCATATCCTGCATAAGAATCTCCTGGTCGGGTTCAAAGCGGAAGCGAATCACATAGGGGGTGCCGGAAGTTATCTTCTCTTCCACTTCAGGGCCTGGCATAGTAAGGGAATTCTTCATGGATTCACGTACCCGGGAATCATAGACAAAGGTTTCCCCGCGATCTTCATATGCTTTTCGCATCTTATCCAGCTCTTCAGGTGTATCAAAGGCATAATAGGCATGCCCGCTTTCCAGGAGCTGCATGGCATACCTCTGATACTGTTCCTTTCGTTCCGACTGCCTGTAAGGCCCAAATCCCCCGCCCTGGCGGGGACCTTCGTCGGGGGTCAATCCGCACCAGTCCAGCGATTCAATTATATAGTCTTCAGCTCCACTCACAAAGCGGGTCTGATCTGTATCCTCAATGCGCAGAATAAAGGTACCTCCGTTCTTTTTAGCAAACAGGTAATTGAAGAGTGCCGTACGCAGACCGCCAATATGAAGGGGTCCTGTGGGACTGGGAGCAAATCTTACCCGGGTATTCTGATCCATCTTATGCTTATTACTTTATGCTGAACAATATGGACAAATATAGAAAATGGATTTGGAGTGGCTGTTATTTGCCCGGATGCTTTTCCTGTAAATTAGTTGTGAATTCATGTTTTTTATCATTTTTTTTGGGAAAGAGAAACAGTTAATTTCGTATCCATACTTTAATCCTTTGGTGCATGGATAATATTCTGGTGATTGGTGCTGCCGGGCAGATCGGTTCGGAGCTGGTGATTGAATTAAGAAAGCATTATGGAAGTGAACATGTGTTTGGCACAGATATTAAACAGGCACCGCCCGATGTGATTGAGGGCGGACCCTTCCAGGTACTGGATGTAATGGACGACAAGCAGTTGATCCATTTCATTATCCGGAATAAAATCACACAGATCTACCACCTGGCTGCAGTACTCTCCGGAAATGCGGAAAAACTGCCCACCCAGGCATGGAACATCAATATGGAAAGCCTGATGAATATCCTGGAAGTTGCCAAGATGGTGGAAGAGGTAAAAAAGGTTTTCTGGCCCAGCTCCATTGCCGTCTTTGGTCCAACTACCACACGAACCAATACGCCCCAGTTAACGGTAATGGAGCCCGTGACCGTATATGGAATCAGCAAGCTTGCCGGCGAACGCTGGTGCGACTATTATTACAACAGGTATGGAGTGGATGTCAGGAGTTTACGTTATCCCGGACTGATCAGTTTTAAGACAGAGGCGGGAGGGGGGACCACCGATTATGCCGTGGAGATCTACTACGAGGCCATCCGAAAGGGGACTTATGAGTGCTTTCTGACAGGGGACACTGCGCTTCCCATGCTCTTTATGCCCGATGCCATCCAGGCCACGATCCAGTTAATGGAAG
>JAHEEC010000025.1:0-26762 GCA_024640885.1 Bacteroidota bacterium
GGAAAATGGAAAAACAACACAACGTGTTGTGGCCTTTTTCTTATGGAAATTCCCCTTTTTCAGGATCACGAGCCGCTCTGTGGCGAGTAATCTGCTACCCCGACATAACAGGACATCTTCTATAACTCAGGCGTTGTCCTTTTCTTTTGCTGGGATCAATGTTCGTCTTTTCGCTTAAAGCCTAGAGGATTTCGTAGCTCTGGGTTTTCCCTAATATCCATTAATTCATCCAGGAAGCTGAACATTATTTCTATGTTCCGGTCCTGATCCTCAAGTTTCTTCTTAATAAGTTCGACATCAAGATGAAGCCTCAGGGTTTCGGTCAGCATCTTTCTCATCCCAACAAAAACCTCGATCACTTTAATGCTTACCTGAGTTGCCCGTGCACTCTTTAATACATTTGCCAGCTGAAGTACTCCATATTCCGAAAAAACATATGGCAAAGATCCGCCAAGGTGCTGTTTTGAAGGTATCGCATTTTGCGATACCATGATTTTGGACTTCCACAGTTAATGCAGGCAGTTAGTTAAGCTACGCTGCGTTTTTAAATTTATTACAGGAGATTAGTAAAATCAGGTTAATTTGCAGGGTGAAAAACCAAATACACCTATGAACAGATATTTTTTCAGAGGATTGCTTCTCTTTTGTTTTCTTTCCTTTTTTAGTCTCTATGCCAGTGCCCAGGATCCTGAAAGTATGGAAAAAGCATATCATTTTAACGGGGACGTGAGTGTGACCAACAACGGCTTTTCATTCATTCCCTTGTTTTCACTGGGTAAGCCTGCATCAGTTGTAAATCTCTCTGTTGGAGGCGATCGGTTCAGTTTTGAGCCTCAGTTCAGATTCGATCTGGCCGGACTCAAGCCGTGGTCCTTCATTTTTATCTGGAGGTACAAATTAATTCAGAAGGAGCAATTTCAAATGAAAGTGGGCATGCACCTGCCGGCCTATTCATTCAGGGAGGTAAGCAGCCAGATAGATGGAGAGACACAAATAAGGCTGGTCCCATTCCGGGTCATGGCCACTGAATTGTTGCCAACCTATATTTTATCAAATAAAATCAGTATTGGAGCGTATTATCTTCATGGTTTCGCAGTGGAAAAATTCGACAATACAAAGCACATCGATTTCCTCTCCCTGCGGGCTCACTTCAGTCAGCTACACCTTACGAAACAGTTTTATTTGAACTGGAATCCGGAGATCTACTACCTGAATTTGTATGGAGAGGAGGGGATTTTTACGGCTCAATCCATTTCCCTGGGTCATCAAAAGTTACCTCTCTCCATTTCAACGACCATGAATATTAAAATCAAATCTGCCTTTGAGGTTAAAGATTTTGATTGGAACATCAGCCTGGTCTATTCTTTCCGGAACGAATTGACGAAAAAGTGATCTATGCGCAGAAGTCGTGATTGCCACTCCTGTTTATGGGAATCGGTATATACTACCTCATTCAATTGATCTGGTAAAAGCTTTGGAAAGCTTTATCCATAGAGTCCGGCTCTGTTAAAAATTTGTTAAAAATTACAATAATTTAATATTTCAATGTGATTGTTTACTTTCAAGTAAGTACTTGAAAATAAATTTCATAACTTTCACGGTGTGGATGTAAAACACCTTAAAAATATACGTAAATCATATGGCACTTTTCAATCTGAACATTAATGGAAAAATGCATGAAGTGGATGTGGATCCTTCCACTCCCATGTTATGGGTGCTTCGGGACCACCTTCGCTTACTGGGAACGAAATTCGGCTGTGGGGTATCGGTATGCGGGGCCTGCACCATTCATCTGGGGGATCGGGCTGTGCGCTCCTGTCAGCTGACCGCAGCGCAGGTCGGCGATCAGCCCATAACTACCATTGAAGGCTTGTCAGAGAATGGGGATCACCCGGTTCAAAAAGCCTGGCTGGAGCATGATGTCGCCCAGTGTGGTTATTGTCAGCCCGGCCAGATTATGCAGGCTACAGCGCTGTTAAAGGAAAACCCCAATCCTACGGATGAAGAGATCCAGGAGGCAATGTACGGGAACCTTTGCCGTTGTGGCACTTACACCCGGATAAAAGCAGCTATCAAAACTGCGGCTAAGTCTTAATAACATTAAAATAATTCGATATGACTGTTGCAAGAACTACATTCGATAGACGTTCATTTCTGAAGAGCACCCTTCTGGCGGGAGGGGGTATGATGCTTGGATTTAGCTGGATGGCTTCCTGTAAAGTCGGACCTGAGCAGGGACTCACCCTCCCGGACGAATGGTTTGAGATCAATGCCTACCTGAAAATTGGGGATAACGGGGTGGTTACCATTATGTCGCCCAACCCCGAGTTTGGCTCGAACGTGAAAACCTCCATGCCCATGATCGTGGCTGAGGAACTGGACGTAAACTGGGATATGGTCCTGGTGGAGCAGGCTCCCTTTAATACAAAACGTTATGACCGCCAGTTCACCGGCGGAAGCCAGGGCATCCGCCGGGGCTGGGACGGGCTTCGCATGGCCGGGGCCAGTGCCAGGCAAATGCTCAGGGAAGCTGCAGCAGAAGCATGGCAGGTTCCTGTGGAGGAAATCACGACCCGGGAAGGAGTTCTTTATCATCAAAACAGTGGAAAGGAAGCCGGATATGGGACCCTGGCCTCTGCAGCCTCCCGTATCCCGGTTCCTGAAGAAGTAGAACTGAAGGAACCGAAGGATTTTAAAATCATAGGAACCTCCCGTAAAAATGTGGATGGATTAAAAATGGTTACCGGGCAGCCTTTATATGGCCTGGATTACTATAAAGAGGGTACACTTATTGCCATGGTAGTTCATCCGCCGGCTTTTGGCATGAAACTAAAATCCTTTGACGATTCAGTGGCCAGGTCCATGCCCGGGATCAAAGATATTTTTCCCATAAAAACTTTCCAGGACGATTATGAACGGAACTTTTTTGACACCAATGCCTTTCCCGAACTGGTTGCTGTGGTGGGTAACAGCACCTGGGAGGTAATGAATGCCAGGAAAGCGCTGAGCATAGAGTGGGAACCTTTCAAGGAAATGTCATTTAAAATGGCTGGCTTTGGAGGATCACAGACCGTAAAGGTGCCCGGAGGCCTTGAAAACACCACGGAGCATGAGGCCCAAATGGCAGAGATGGCTGCCACACCGGGAAGAGAAGTACGAAGAGACGGAAATCCTGAAGAGGCCTTTAAAAATGCAGCGAAAATAATCGAGCGCAGCTACACCGGCCCTTTTCTGGTGCACTGTTCCATGGAGCCACACAACTTTTTCGCACATGTTACTGAGGATAAAGCGGAGGTGGCAGGCCCCGTGCAGGCGCCTGAGTTTGTTGAACAGGCCCTGGCAGCCAGGCTGGGCATGACCCTGGAACAGATAGATATTCATTTGACCCGCATGGGAGGTGGTTTTGGACGACGTGCTTATGGCCATTATGCAGTGGAAGCAGCTGTTATTTCACAAAAAGTTAAAGCGCCAGTCAAGCTGGTTTATACCCGTGAAGATGATATGACATACGGAGTATACCGGCCAGCATACCATATGTTGTACAGGGCCGCGTTAGATGCAGACAACAAGTTGATCGGTCTCCATATCCGTGGTGGCGGAGTTCCTGAAAGCCCGATTCATGCAAACAGGTTCCCGGCAGGTTCTGTGGATAACTACCTTGCTGAGACCTGGTCCATTGAGTCAAATATTACTGTGGGGGCATTCAGGGCACCCGGGTCCAACTTCAATGCAGCCGCCGAACAGTCTTTCCTGGACGAGGTGGCTGAGGCGACCGGCAGGGATCCCATTGAATTTCGTCTGGATCTCCTGAAGCGGGCACTGGAAAATCCAGTCGGCGAGAATAACGATTATGATGCAGCCCGCTATGCGGGAGTCCTGGAGCTCGTCCGGGAAAAATCAGGATGGGGAGAGGAAGTATCCGGCGTCCATCGGGGTGTTTCGGCCTATTTTTGTCACAACAGCTATGTGGCACAGGTCCTGGATATGGTAATGGAAAACGGAAAGGCTGTGGTCGACCGGGTAAGTTGTGCCATTGATTGCGGCATCGTGGTGAATCCGGATGGAGCAATCAATATGGCGGAAGGGGCCATTGTAGATGGCATCGGGGTAGCCATGTATGGCAAACTCAGTTTCAATGACGGGGTTCCCGATAAGGATAACCTGGACAGCTACGAATTGATCCGGAACAGCGATGCCCCGAGGAAAATCGATGTGCATTTTGTGAAAAACGAGATCGATCCCACAGGAATGGGCGAACCACCCTTTCCACCGGTGATGGCAGCCCTTGCAAATGCCCTTTACCGGGCTACGGGGAAACGACATTACCACCAGCCATTTATAGACGGTGTATGACAAACGAATTAAAGGAATTAATTCATAGTGCCCTGGCCTGGCAGCAAGCCGGGAAAAAAACTGTGCTGGCCACTGTGGTGCACCTGGAGGGATCCTCTTACCGGAGACCGGGCGTGCGAATGCTGATCAGTGAAACAGGAGAAGCGGAAGGGGCCATCAGCGGAGGCTGCGTTGAAAAGGAGATCATCCGCCAGGCTCAGCGTGTGATCCAGACCGGCAAACCTGCCATAATGAACTACGACGGTCGTTTCCGGGTCGGTTGCGATGGGATCATATACATTTTGCTGGAACCCCTGTTTATTTCGGCTGATCTTATGAAAGACTTCGATGCAGTATTTGCAAAAAGGAAGACTTTCAGAACAGAGAGTTATTATTATCCGGAGACGGGAACCTTCGAAGGTATCGGTAGCATGTTGTTCCTGGAAGGAACAGCTTATCCCCTGAATCCAGCCTTTCAACCCGGGCAGAAAACAGATCAGGAATGTTTCAGGCAAAGTTTCCCTCCTGTTTTCCAGCTTTATATATTCGGAGCAGAACATGATGCGGTCCAGCTGTGTAAGTCAGCAGATCTTCTGGGGTGGGAAGTGACCGTAGTGGCAGCTCCTGATGAATCCAAGTCCCTTGCATTTTTCCCCGGTGCTCAACGCCTGATCACCCCTGGACTCGATCGCATTGATACCTCGCTTCTGGATGAACATACGGCGGTGGTGTTAATGTCCCACAGCTTCCATAAGGATGTCCAATACTTAATTGCACTGAAAGATATCAAGCCGGCCTATATGGGCCTGCTCGGGCCCGCCAAGAGAAGGGAAGTCCTGATTGGGGAATTCCTGAATTACTGTGCCGATCCATCCCCTGAGTTCCTGGACCAGATACACGGACCGGCAGGGATCAGTATTGGTGCAGAGAGTGCCTCGGAAGTTGCCCTATCGATCCTGGCAGAGATTCTAAGTGTGGTGCGCCAGCAGCAGCCCATGGCATTGCGCGAAAAATCGGGTTCAATTCATGGCTGAGATCCCCATCCTGCTCCTGGCTGCGGGAGCCTCACAACGCATGGGGAAGGCCAAGCAGCTATTGCCCTGGGGAGAACACACCCTGATTGAGCATCAGGTTCGAATCCTGACGCGAACGGTTAGCCCAGTGCTGGTGGTACTGGGACACCTGGCGGAACGCATGCTGCCCCTGCTGGAAAAATACCCGGTGCGGACCTGTGTAAATAAGCACTGGGAAAAGGGTATGGGAAGCTCTATTTCTTACGGGATAAGTGAACTGGAAAAGAGCTTTCCGGAAGCGGGCGGAGCACTCATTACCCAGCTGGACCAGCCCCTGGTTACGGTATCCCATTTCAAACAGATGCTCGGCAAATTTGAAGCGGGTTTAAATCAAATTATTGTTTCCCGCTCCGCTTCGGGTTGGGAGGGAGTTCCCGTACTGTTCGACAGCTCTTATTTTGAAGAACTTATGGGTTTAATGGGGGAGGAAGGGGCCAGGAAAATCTTCCGGTCCCATTCAGGGTATGTAAAGATTCTGGAAAGCAGTGATGTGCTGGAGGACCTGGATACGCCGGAAGCCTATGTACAGCTTCTGGAATTATATAAGCGCGGATCCGGATCGAGGACACCTTAACCCTTGGCGCTCTAATAATCAGTGGCTGTCAATATCATGAATCATCAGGATCATGTGCCAGAGACTTTTCAGGATCTCCTCCATGTATTCTTTGATGGCCCGGGTCGATCCGGGTAAGACAAAAACCAGGGTTTTGCCAGCCATACCCGCTACCGAACGACTCAATGCGGCGTTGGGATTGACCATGCCGTGTTTCACCCGGATCAGCTCCATGATCCCGGGGATCTGTCTTTCCAGATGCTGCATGGCTACATCGGGAGCCATATCCCGTGAACCCAGTCCGGTACTCCCGGTGGTGAACAGGAGATCCACATCTGCTTCAATGGCACTTCCCAGTTCCCTGGAAAATGCTTCCCTATCGTCGGGCAGGATGACCGGGCTCGCTGTAAACTTCAGCTTCCTTCCCTCGAACCATTTTTTCATTTCCTCCAGGATCAATGGCCCGCTCCGGTCAGAATAGAATCCACTTGAAGCCCTGTCGCTCAGCGTGATTACTTTCAGACTGAAGGTATGGGGGACATATTCCAGTTGATCCCCGGCTTTCAGTTTTCCTCCATGAATCACCCTGCAGAAGACCCCCTCGTCGGGCATGATGCATTCCCCGCTTTCTTTGTATATGGCACAGCCTTTCCCGTGGCATTTTTTACCAACCTGTGTAAGTTCAAGTACCACATCCCCATGGATGAAGCGGTCCAGGGGACGGGCGTGATGAAGAGCAAAGCCTTCCGTAGTAATGTTTTCTCCAAATCCCCCATCAGGTACACTTGTCCCGGTTGCACTTTCATATTTACGGATACTCTCTGCTGCCAGGAGGCTTACCTGGCGGTGCCATGGACCTGCATGGGCATCTCCCTCAATACCATCCTGGTTCAGCAAAATTGCCGGATCTGGTTTCTTAACCTCCCCCTTATGCTTCGATCTGCTAACCGAGCGTATGTTGATCGACTTCTTCATCCCGCCAGATCCTCCTTTTGTTTTTTGAACAGGGTGATTTGATCCAGGAACATTTCCTTGTCTATGGCTTTGCACATGTCGTAAACAGTCAGCAGCGCCACGGATACTCCCGTAAGGGCTTCCATTTCCACACCGGTACGGGCCTGGCAGGAGACCGTGCATGTGGCCTTCAGGCCACGGTCCTTGTATTCAAAATCGACACGGATCGAATCCAGTGGAAGGGGGTGGCACATGGGGATCAGTCCGGAGGTAGCTTTGGCGGCCTGGATCCCCGCGACCCTTGCAACGGCCAGAACGTTTCCCTTCTTTACCTGGTCCTCCCTGATGGACTGCAAGGTATGCTCGGCCAGATGGATCTGGCCGCTTGCACAGGCTGTTCGTCTCTGAATTTTTTTGTTACCCACATCAACCATTCGTGCATCCCCCTGTTGATCAACATGACTCAATTGCTTCCTGTACTCCCGCTTGTCATTCATCATCTATTCATTTTTGTCCCCGCAGGGAAAGCTTAACCACCAATGCCATAAAAGGTGTTCCTGGAGTTTACGCGTCCTTTCTCTGGCTTTTGCTGAACAGCTCTGCTGAAGGCCTCCTTGATCCCGTAATCCTTTATATCGAACTCCTTTTCGCTGAAAAGACAGGGAATAAAACGACCATCGGATGTAAGCCGGATCCGGTTACATATAAGGCAGTGACCTCCTTCACCACCCTCCACTTTCCAGAACTTGCCGGATCCGAGGTTCATCTGTCGGATAAAGCGTAATCCCAGGTCCTTTGACCGGCAGAATTCCTTCAGATCTGTAATTTCTGCCGGCGTGGTTTCGGGAGTGATCACACAGTTTATTTTCACAGGATTTAATCCGTGTTTCACGGCGGCATCAATACCTCTTTTCACGCGTCGGATATCACCTCCCCTGGTTAGCTCCCGGTATCGTTCAGGATCCAGCGTATCCAGGCTGATATTCACGCGATCCAGACCCGCCGATGCAAGTTTTTCGGCCATTCCGGGCAGCAGGAGCCCATTGGTGGTCATGGTGATCTCCCTGATTCCCTCGATACCGGAGATCATGCCAACAAATTCATCCAGTCCTTTTCTGACCAGGGGTTCACCCCCGGTAAGCCTGATCTTTGAAATTCCCATGGGAACCAGGGTCCGGATGATATGTGCGAGCTCCTCAAAATCGAGGATCTGGTTTCCTCCCGATGCACTTTTCACCTGTTCCGGCATACAATACCTGCAAGCCAGGTTACACCGGTCGGTCACGGAGATCCGCAGGTAGCTGATATGACGCTTATATGAGTCGTACATCCACCAGATCTCCTTTATTTATAAGTACTTGTCCGGAAGGGATTTCCGCAAAGCCGATTACATTGGCCAGGGCATGAAGATGGCCGGATCCATGGTATTCAACAGGCTCACAAGTCCCCCTGTCGGTAAGCCTGACGGGCAGGAAAAACTGCCTGTCGGCCCGATGTCGCTGGTAACCCTTCTCCATGGAAATGCGAATCCTTTTGATTTTGGGAATCGCCCCGGTGCAAATCTCGAGGTAGGGTCGAACCAGTACTTCGAATTGCACAAAACTTGACACAGGATTGCCTGACAGGCCAAAACATGCTTCGCCAGTCCTTTGAGCGAAGGAGACGGGTTTACCGGGTTGAATGGCCACCTGCTGAAATTCCAGGTGGTAGGACAATTCCTCAAGAACTTGGGGGACCAGGTCCAGTTCACCTACGGAAGCACCCCCGGTAAGAATCAGCAGGTCGAGCTGCTCCATGGCATCTGAGATCCTTTCTACCATTGTTTCCGTATGATCTTCGACAATGCCCATGTTTTTGGGGATGTGGCCCGCACGGCGAATCTGCCCGGCCAGCTGGTGGCTATTGGAATTTCGTATCTGTGCCCCTTCCGGTAACTCGCCCGGTTCGACCAGTTCGCTGCCCGTGGCCAGGATACCAATGGTCAGCTGCCTGGCAACTTTTACCTGTACCGTACCCGTGGATGCAATGATTCCAAGGTGCTCCGGGGCCAGCAGGGTACCCATGGGCAAGAGAAGATCTCCCGCTTTCAGGTCCTGACCCCTGGCATCAATATTCTTATCGGTTTCACTGGCAGTAAAAACAATCTTGTCATCAGGTGCTGTCTCCACATATTCCTGCATGATCACGCAGTTGGCTCCGCTGGGGACCATCCCTCCGGTCATGATCTTGCTACACTGTCCTTTTCCAACCTTACGGGTGGGCAGCCTCCCCGCCGGGATCGATTCCTGCAGGGTCAGTGGTCCCGGCAGATCCTCCCGTCTGCAGGCATACCCGTCCATGGTTGCCCTTGGAAAGGGCGGGACATCCCTGTCAGCGTAAATAGCTTCCGTTAATACCCTGCCCAGTGCCTCCTTCAATGGTACCAATACCGTTCCCGGTCTGATCGGGAATTTCCCGGCCTGGGCAAGTGCCTCTTCCAGTTTAATAATCATACAGTCTTTCTGTAAATGTAAAAGATTTCCAGAATTTATACCACAAAAAGTTTAATGCTGGCGATAAGCAGTACCAGCGTGATCAGGTATTTAAGTTGCTTTGCGGACAGCCTGAAACCACCGGTCCAGGATCCCAGCACCCCCCCTGCCACGACCGCAACGATCCACAGAAAAATTCTGGGAGATACCTCCATGCCGGCTGCCAGGTGGCCGCTCAGTCCAGCGAAGGAATTAAGAAATATGAAGGCTGCAGAGACCGCGGCTGTCTCCTTCATCCCACCCCAGCGGGTGAGCAGCAGCAGGGGACTGAGAATGATCCCTCCACCAATCCCGATCATTCCTGAAAAGAAGCCTATCAGTGCCCCGGCTGCCAGGGCGATGGGTATGGAAAGCTTTTTTTGCTCCCCGTTGCCCCCTGTGCGGATCACGATCCTCAGGGCAGCTATAAAAAGACAGACACCCAGAATTTTTTTATATAACTCGGGGGATACTTCAAGAGTTGCCCCCAGAAAGGCCAGGGGAATGGAAGTGGCCACAAAGGGAAGCAGGAGACGCAGGCGGAAGTGCCCCGCCCGGTAAAATGAAATGAATGCGATGGAGGAAACAAAGAGGTTCAGGATCAGCGCCGAGGGTTTCATCAGGGCCACGTCTATCCCGAAAAGGACCATTAATCCCAGGTACCCGCTGGCTCCCCCATGGCCCACCGATGCATAGAGGAAGGCGACCAGGCAGATCGCCAGCAGAAATAAGATCTCGGACCCCATTGCCCCCTGAATCAGATAGACCCCAGCGCCGTTTTCACACGTTCGGGGGTCAGGGGCAACCGGTAGATCCGGGCACCCGTGGCATCGAATACCGCGTTGGCCACAGCGGCTCCCATGCAGACTATGGCGGGTTCTCCTCCGCCGTGGGGAACCTCCTCCATGGAGTCCACCAGGACCACATCGAGTTCTGGCGCCATGTTGAACTGTGTGATTGCGTAGGAATCATAGTTCCTGGTCAGCATCTTCCTCCCTTCGAACTGGATTTCTTCCCTCAGTGCATATCCCAGGCCCATCAACATGCAACCCTCGGCCTGGATGATGGCTCCCTGGGGATTGACCACTATGCCCATGTCCTGGCAACATAAAGCCCTTTTCACCTGGACGTAACCGGTTTTCTTATCTACCTCCACCTCCACGAAAACCACCACGTCCGTATTCACGTCGATTCCAACTGCAAATCCAAATCCCCTTCCGCTGGGACCCGGGGCCGGGGTCCAGCCGAACCGTTCTGCTCCGGTTTTCACAACCTTTGTCATCCTGGGGTTTTTTTCCAGGTGGCGCAACCTGAATTCCACCGGATCCGCTCCCGCCGCAGCGGCAAGGATATCCATCTGTGACTCCCGCGCAAAAGTGTTGGTATTCACACTGGGGGCCCTCCAGGCACCTGTATAAAAAGGATGATCCAGGGTACCCCGTTTTGCGTTGAGGACCCTGGTCCGGGAATTCGGAATATCATAGAAATGCTCTGCTTCCCGTCCTCCCCCCAGGTGAACCGCGAAATCCCAGTAACTGATCTTTCCTGCCTGGTCCAGCCCGGAGTCGACCTTGATCACGGCGGCAGGGCGAAGGCGGTCAAACAAGAATTCCTCTTCCCTGGGATAGACCAGCTGGACCGGTTTGCCGGTGAGTTTAACCAGCCGGGCCACCTCCTGTGCCTGCGGATTATAGCATTTGCCGCCAAACCCGCCGCCCACAAAAATGGGCAGTACCTGTACGTCTTTGGGATCCATCCCCACCTCCTCCGCAACCTCGTCGTGGGCGGGATAGGGGGTCTGGCACGATGCCCAGACCTTCATCCTGCCATCCTCCATCATGGCGGTGGCCGTATGGTTTTCCATGGGTGAATGGGCGATGTAAGGATCCATGAATGTGCTGTGAATATCCTTCACGGCGGCTTTCTGCCCCACGGAGAGGTCTCCTTCGGAACCCAGCCCCCGGCTTTCTGTGGCTACCTCCAGGATATGGTCAAAAAGTGTCTCCTGGTTTATGTCCACCACCTGTTCCTCCCATTCTGCCTTCACCTTCCCGATTGCCGTTCCGGCCATGTGCTGCGAGGGATGCAACACTGCAATGAAGTCCCCGTCCCTGGCTACTTTCACCCCTTCAATCCGCTCGGCTTCGGAAGTGTCTACGCTCACCAGTTTGGCACCCAGTGAGGGAGGGCGGAGGATCCGTGCACACAGCATCCCCGGGATCTGAATGTCCCCGGAATATTTTGCCCTGCCGGTGACCTTCTCCACGGAATCCACGCGATGTCGCGGGGTCCCCATGATCCGGAACTCCGAAGGTTTTTTCAGGGGTACATCCCCCGAGCTGGTTTCCATGATCTTCTTCCCTTTGGTCAACCGGGCGTAGCTGATCTGTTTACTGGGATCTTTCCTGGAGCGTACAATCCCATCGCGCGTTTCCAGTTCTCCGGCATCCAGGGAGAGTTCCGCAGCCGCCATCTCCACCAGGATGGCCCTGGCCTTGGCAGCGGCAGCCCGCAATACCTGTCCGAAAACCCGGGTGGACAACGAGCCGTAGGTGCCTTCATCCCAGGGGCAGAGGTCCGTATCCCCCATGATCATATCCACATCTTCCAGCCTGACGTCAAGTTCATCGGCCAGTTCCATGGGAAGTGAGGTGATTGGGCCCTGTCCCATCTCGATCTTCCCTGTATAGAGCGTAACCCGTCCGTCCTCGCCAATTCGCAGGTAAGCGTTGACGCCCGGTTCATCATCCTGTGCGGCCTGGCCGGCTTTTAAAGGCATTTTCCCGGCGGAAAACGCCACGACCAGCCCCGTGCCGATTCGTTTCATGAAATCCCTGCGATCCATCCCAAACGGATCGCGCATGTTCCTTAGAACCTTTTTATTAATTCTGTTGTCGCTGTTCATGGCGTTACGCTTTTTTCATCTGTTTTCCGGCATTCTGAATGGACTGAATGATCCGGCCATGTGCACCGCAACGGCAGAGATTATCATCCATTGCAATGACAACCTCTTCGTGGGTGGGTTCTGGGTTTTTCAGGAGCAGTCCATAGGCGTTCATGATCATCCCCGGTGTACAGTAACCGCACTGCAGGGCATCATTTTTCACGAATTCCTCCTGGAGTGGATGGAGCTTTCCATTGCTGGAAAGGCCCTCGATGGTCACCACCGTGCTTCCGGCCGCTTCAGTGGCGGGAATTGTGCAGGATCGCACGGCTTCGCCGTTCATGATCACAGTACAGGATCCGCAAAAACCCTCACCACAACCGAATTTGGTCCCGGTCAGTCCCAGCTGCTGACGAATGACCCACAACAGGGGTTCATCCTCATTTGCAGTGACGGAGACCGGACTTCCGTTTAACTCAAATTGAACAGTTTTCATAGGTGTCTAATTTTCAAATCATAAAGTCCTAATGTATTAAGAAGCCAGCAAAAATTCAATATAAATTACCGCCACCGGTGCCGGAAGGATCAGCAGGTATCTTTGGTCCTGCCGGAATTGAAGAATGTGGATTCTTAATCGCAGAGGAATATTCCAATTGGAATTGTCACATTCCGGTCCGCATCAGTATCTGGAACAGTGTTTAATCTTTTACACAACGCACTGAAATTCCGCTATCCTCCATTTGACTGTCCCTGTACACGGTTGCCTTATCATAGAATAGGGATCGGAACAGGACAAACTCGCTGAAAGGCATCTTTGTGGCGGTCCAGTACTCCACGCTGTAACCCAGGTTATTGAAAGATCCATCAGCCCTGCGGTGCCCCCCTGGAACAGCAGAGAACCCTGATGTATTGGTCCCGCCTGTATTGGGAGTGCCCCAGATATCGGTTCCCGGTTCTTTCAGCCTGCCACCCTCATCGGTGCCTCTCCATAAAGCATATTTGTCGGCCTCCAACTGGCTCATCCCAAGATGCATTTCCAGTTGCTTCCACTCTGCGTCGCTGGGCAAATGCCATCCGTCGGGACAAACACCCTGTATTCCGCTCGGATTATCCTCGCTATCCTGATTGTTGGTGGCAGCTGCCCAGGTGTATAAAGCCCCATGGGTTTCTTTATAGGTGGCCAAATTCTGGTACCAGCACCAGGCTTTGTCAGATATTCCCAGCGAGTCCCATTCAGAATTAAGTTCTATATGAGGTATGGGTGTTCCATCCGCATAATGGGTCACTCTAAGATTCTGTGTCATCCAACTTTGATCACCTATCTCCACGCTATAATATACATTCCCATCATAGTCTGTGATGACCTGGCCAACATCCAGGGTTGCGAAACTGATCTCTTCACCATAACCTGTCCCGTCCAGGGAGGTTGCATAGGCCCTCAAATAATAGATTGTATTTGGAGTGAGGTCTGTCAAATTGCTGGTGAAAGCCCCTGATCCGCTTCCGTTATCGGTATGTGCATCTGATATGGTTGGATTATTCGATGTGCTCCAGCAGATCCCGCGTGAAGTCACAGGAGAACTTCCATCATCGGTCACATCACCCCCGCTTCGTGCGGTGGTGGTGGTTAGGGCGGATACTGGTGAAGTCGTCACAGAGGGTGGGAGCAAGGGACATTCGGTGGTGGAGAAACTTATTTGGATTCCGTATGATGTCCCAACCGAATTGGTCGCAAATGCCCTAACAAAATAGGTGGTTTCACAGAGCAGGCTATCAAGGGTGCAGGTGAATTCTCCCATACCCGGATCCACATCGTACCTGGCATCATTGATCTTGGGATCGCCGGTCAGATTCCAGCAGACCCCCAGGGCTAATATTTGCGATCCTCCGTCATCCGTGATCTTTCCTCCAACAGTGGCCGAGCTGGCGTCCAGGGAGCTGGCCGGCAAAGTCTCAACCACTGGTTCAAGCAGACTCAGGGTGATAATCTCTGTATGATCCCCATAGGCAACTTCAAATTGTCTGTCGATGGCGTATGCCCGTATAAAATATTTTTTACCGGGTGAAAGGCTGTCTATTTCAGTGGTATAACTTACTGCTGTTTTACTTGACCCGTGCTCTGATTTTGTGGGTAAATCCGTCGTAGGCTCGGGTGATTGGGACCAGCAATGACCATAGCTGATCACTCCGGAACCTGTTTCAATTATTTTGCCTTCTACAAAGGCAGTTGTGGATGTGATTCCAAAAGCCTTACCTGTTTGAACCGTAATATGCTGTCCATCATCTTTCTTACAATGGACCAGAACCAGTGAAAATAAGGCGATCAGAGCGTACCTGTTAAATAGATATCTCATTCAGATTGAGTTACTGAAAAAACTAAAGATATCTTTTGACATTGAAAAACACAAACCCAGCAACAAAGAATGGGGGAACGGGTCCTTTCAACGCAGCAACCTTCCGGATCGGGGGATCGATGTTGCAGGGAGATTTGCACCGCCGGGAAAAGGATATTGTTATATTTGCACCGTTATTAAATACAACCTGTCGGTTTAAACCATGTTCCCATGGAAAATAGTGCACTTTCCGTATTGTTAGGATGGATTCACCTGATCGCCACCGTGGCCTGGATCGGTGGGATGTTCACAAACTTCTTTATCTACATGCCCGCAATGGGGAAGGCGCTGGACCCTCCTGCAGCTGGTAAACTCATGGGTGCTGTTATGAAAAGGTTCCGGGTGATGGTCTACGTCTCAATTGCGGTTTTCCTGGTGACCGGCATCCTGATGGGATCCATGCACCTGGGAACGGGTGATCCATTTTCGGACAAGGACCAGTGGATCATTTTTATGATCCTGAAGGTTTCCGTTTTCGTGGTCATGGTCATCCTGGCCATAGTTGCCTTTGAGGTCCTTGCCCCAAGGGTAGCCAGGATTGCTGCCGGGGGGCCCTCGCCACAGCTCGCCAGAGCCCAGAAGTCCCAGAAGTCCCTGGCCCTCATTGGTTTCCTCATGGGGCTGCTCATTCTGGCAATCACCGCTGCCCTCTAGCCAGGTTATTTGGATCCGGCAGCTGGCGAGTCCTCGTCATATTTCGCCTGGAATCTCCGGTAGAGCATTTTATGCTTGTTGTCCAGGTCGATGGACCGGCCGCAGATGTAGGCCTGCACCACATCGTTGGTGATCATATCCAGGAGATCCCCGCTGGAGACTATGACATTGGCATCCTTACCGGCCTCAAGAGATCCGGTGCGGTCATCGATCCCCAGGATCCTGGCATTATTCAGAGTGACCATGGCGAGCGCCTCTTCTTTGCTGACCCCGTATGCAACGGCCTGGCCCGCCACGAACGGCAGGTTATATCCATATGCCTGGTTGGAGTAGGTGATCCCCGTAAGGATCCCTTCATCGCTAAACATCTTTGCGAGTTTAAAGGGCAACCGGGTGTCACTGTGCTCATTGGCGGGGAGGCTGTGTATGTGTGCAAGGATTACCGGAATATTGTTTTCCCTGATAAAATCCCTGACCATCCAGCTGTGCTCATCGGCACCCACCAGTACCATTCGTTTGACACCGTGTTCCTTTGCAAAATTGACCGAGGCAATGATCTCCCTGGCCTCACTGGCATGGATGTACAGTGTCTGTTTTCCGTCGAAGAGCCCCCTGATGGCCTCCAGGTGAAGGTTGCTCCTTTCAGGTTCTGGGATGGCGGCGTAGGCTGCAGCATCCTCGAAAAGGGCAGTCAGTTCTTCCAGGCGCTTCTCATAGGGGGTGGCCGATCCTCCTCCCCCTGAGAAAGAGTAGCCTCCTCGGCTTCTTCGGGCAACCATGCGGGGCCAGTTCAGGTGCACGCCCTCATCGGTTTTGTAGGCTGCATCGTCCCAGTTCCAGGCATCGAGCTGAACCACGCTGGAGGTTCCTGAAAGGGTCCCTCCCGTGGGTGCCACCTGCGCCAGCAGGATCCCATTTGACCTGACCACGGGGATCACGTGGGAATCGGTATTGTAGGCCACGATAGACCTGACCCCCGGATTTATCTGCCCTATTTCCTCCGTGTCGTCTGTCACCTCCACACCGCTGATCTCCACCAGTCCAAGGGTTGTGTTCAAAAATATCAACCCGGGGTAGACCTCTTTCCCGCTCACGTCGATTTTTTCATAGGAGTCCTGATCGGACAGGGATATCTCTTTGCCGACCGCAGTGATTTTTCCATCCCTGAAGGCGATGCTGCCCCCCTGGATCACCTCACCCGTACCGGTATGGATGTTACCCCCGGCAAGGATGATCGGCTGTTCCTGTGACCGGGCCACACCCGGGAGTACCTGTGCCACGGCGGGATGACCCATGAGCAGCACGATTCCGATGGTAGTTATGATCTTGTTTTTCATGATTGCTGGGTTTAATAGGTTCTTCTGCTTGCCCCGGACGGACGGGTGGGGGAGTCACCCTCCTTCAGGATTTTCTGGATGATCCTGTTCCTCTCCTCATCGATCTGTTGCTTCATCTCCGCATCCTTCGCTTCGTCAAAATAGACGATTCCATCCACCAGTGTCATTTTTGCACGGGCATAGACAGAGAGGGGATTGTCGCTCCAGAGCACCAGGTCGGCGTCCTTGCCTGGCTCAATGCTCCCCATGCGCTGATCCAGGTGAAGGATCTTGGCAGGGTTCAGGGTCACCAGCTTAAGGGCCTCTACCTGGTCGATCCCGCCATATTTTACGATTTTACCGGCCTCCTGATTGAGCCGTCTTGACATCTCTGCATTATCCGAATGGAGGCAGGTCAGCACCCCTTGCTGCACCAGGGTCGCGGCATTGTAAGTGATCCCTTCATACACCTCATACTTATAATCCCACCAGTCAGAAAAAACAGATCCGGCGGCCCCGTGCTCCCTCATTTTATCAGCGATTTTATAGGCTTCGTTAAAATGGATCAGTGTGTGGGCCTTAAACCCGAAATCTTCGGCCAGTTTCATGATCATCATTCCTTCGCTCTGCACATAGGTGTGGCAGGTCATGAAGCTTCTTTTCTCCAGCACATCCACCAGCGCCTCCAGTTCCAGGTCGCGGCGGGGTGGTATGGCATCAGCCTTTTCCTGGCCAAGGAGTGCGTTGTATTTCTGCCACCCGGTTCGGTAATCGAGGGCCCGCTGGTAGGCATCCCTGATCATATGCTCGGCCCCCATCCTGGAGTTGGGATACCTGTCGGTTCTTCTTTTTACATTCTCACCCAGTGCATGCTTCAGGAAACCCACCTGCCCTTCAATCTTGAGATCCGCGGCAGGGGATCCCCAGCGATGCTTGATGATAATTGACTGTCCGCCCACCGGGTTCGCAGAGCCGTGAAGAAGGTGCGCGGCGGTCACTCCGCCAGACAGCTGCCTGTATATGTTGTTGTCGGCAGGATCGATCACGTCACCCACCCTCACTTCGGAGGTGATGGCCTGGCCCACCTCGTTGGTCGAAGCCATTGCTATGTGCGAATGTTCATCGATGATGCCAGGGGTGATATGCAGGCCGGTGGCGTCAACGATCCTGGCGCCCTTTGCCTTTAGATCAATTCCAACCTGGGCTATCTTTCCGTCGGTCACAAGCACATCCGCACCTTCCATCCTGCCCCTCTGGTCAAGTGTCCAGACGGTACCATTTTTGAAAAGAATATTCTCCTGAACCGGCTTTTCCTCCCACCCATATGCCACAAAGGGGTAGATCACCGCACCGGTTGAATTGTCGGTGCGTGCTTCCTCCTTCTTTTTTGAAGAGTCATCTTCTTCTGTATCCTTCGCCCCGGCAAGCGGCTCGGTTCTCCAACTGCTCCACTGGCCGTTTTCAAGCAATCCGTCTCCCTTCAGTGTGCCCTCATAAAAGGCCCCCGAAAGGCTGATCATCCCTTTGGATGTGTTGAGAGAGATGGTGATCAGGTCATTTTTGTAACTGATGGTCGATTTAACCTCCTCTTCTCCCGAGGTGACCTTGAGGGTGGGTTCACCCGGTTGACCCTGGATCTTCATCTCGAAGCTCCTGCCATCCAGGGTCAGTGAGTAATTACCTGCGATGCTTTTAAGAAGGGGGTCCGTAAATACATAGGGTTTCCCCTCAACCCAATTCTCGTAGATGATGCATTCCTTGTCAAAAATATCGCCTGAAGTAACCAGCAGATTGGCCACCATTCCGGTTTTTATTGCGCCCACAAGCTGATCGGCGCCCACCATTTTTGCCGGGGTATAGGTAGATGCCTTCAGTGCAGCCTTCTTGTCCAGCCCCATCTCCACGGCTTTCCTCAGCGCTTTCAGAAAATCTTCAGGTTTTGAAAGGCCGTCGGTGGTCACCGCAAACTCGATGCCTGCCTGGCTGACCATGGCCGCATTGGCCGGTGCCATTTCCCAGTGCTTCAATATACTCAGTGAAACTCCATCCGCCTGGTAGGGATCTTTTACATCCGGGGCATCCGGGAATTTAAGCGGGATGATCAGTGAAACGTCCGCTTTTTTGATCTCATCGATAAGCTGGTATTCATTGCCACTGCCTTTGACTATATATTGTATTCCAAATTCATCCCCTATGGCATCGGCTCGCAATACCTCATATTTATCACTGACCTCGAATACTTTTGGCAGGTTTTTGTTTACACTCAATGCTTCCAGGGAGGCATCAAAAAATCTTCCCTCCGGCAGCCCTTCATACCATTGTGCATCGAGGTACATCTGTCTCAACAGGGCAATGGCCCCATACTGGGCAGTAGGGTACCTGTCTTCCGAAGTACCCCTGGAAAAGGAGTAATTGGTGGTGGTCCGGTCTTTCAGCACCAGGTTGTTTGCCCTGTCATCCCCCAGGCTCACGAGTGCCGATGTGCCCCTTGCAATCCCATCGTTCCTGAAGGTCACCACCGCTCCGAATCCCGCCTTCCGGTACTTTGCCGCCCTGGCGGTGTCGGGTATGAATTCACTGGAAACATTGAAGTTCTCATGGATTCCCTGGTTCCAGTAATCGGCCACCCTTGGTTTCATATCGGGTGTGGCACCCCGCTGGCTTTGTGCCATGTAAGAGGCCATGGGATTTGCCGGAGCGGACCTGGAGACAGGGACCCCGTAACTGGTATAGATATCCACAAACGACGGGTAAATGGTTTTTCCGTCCAGGTCTATCTTCCGGGTCCCGTCGGGAAATTCAAGGTTTTTTCCCACATCTTTAATCAACCCGTTGACAATCAGGATATCGATCTTCGCGGGTTCCTGGTCATAGGAGGAAATCACACTGGCATTGGTGAGGCCATAAATTCCCGGCCTGACATCACTGATGCCCTCCACCGGGATGTTTGTCTGGGCGAATAGCGGGCTGAAAAGGATCAGCACACAGGTGATCATTAGGATTCTCTTCATGATTGGATATTGGAAGTAATTGTCTTATTCAGGTAAAAGGGTGCAGTGAATCAGTGAAAGAGTTGCGGAACAAATTCGGAGAGGTAAACCCTCCAGTTCTTCCAGATGTGCCCGCCTTCACTCTCCCTGTAAGTATAAGGCATGCCCATCCCATCCAGTTTCTCCCTGTATTCAACTACGTTTTTGTAAAGGAAGTCGGTTTTTCCGATCCCGATCCAGTAAAGTTGATATCCATTCTCCATTTGCCTGCGCAACGTCCCGTCAAAATCATTGTATACTTTGGAGGTGACATTCTGGTTGGGGAGGATCGCTGCCGAAAAGAGCCCGATATAGTCAAATGTTTCCGGATAATACCTGGAGATGTGCAGGGCATGAAAACCTCCCATGGAAAGACCGGCGATGGCCCGGTGGGATTTATCGGTTTTTACGCGGTAGCCCGCTTCCACAAATTTCATCACGTCAGTGAAGGTCTCTTCGTAGGTTCCGTCCATGGTTCTGGGCACCATGAACTGAGGTTTGTAATATCCCATGCTGCCTTCGCCCGGAGCTGCATCCTGGATCACATTGCCATTGGGCATAACCACGATCATGGGTTCGGCTTTCCCCCCGGCGATCAGGTTATCCATGATCTGGGCTGCCCGTCCCAGCGAGATCCATGCTTCTTCATCCCCTCCCGCTCCGTGGAGCAGGTAAAGCACAGGGTAACTCTCCACGCTGGTTTCATAACCCGGCGGAGTGTAAATGGTGATCCTGCGTTCCATGCCGTTTCCAGGGGAATCATACCATCGTCGGGTCACCGAACCGTGGGGCACGTCGTTCACTTTATAAAGGTCAGCCTGGCCTCCTCCGATTATGAAGAGGTTGGTCAGGGTAGAGATATCCCTGCTTGCGAAAGGATTGTTGGGATCAAGGGTCCTGACACCGTCGATGGTGAGGGAATAACCATATAACTCGGGTTCCAGCACGCCGCTGGTATGGGACCAGATGCCGTCTTCACCTTTTGACAGGGCCACCGAACCCGGGACCCAGCCCTCGGGGGGCATCCAGTCACCCGAGATCTTCACCTCACGGGCATCGGGCGCTTCCAGCCTGAAGGTAACTGACCGATCTTCATTAATCTCCGGGGAGTTGGTATCGGAACCTCCCCATAACGCCTGCTGCGCCGACATGTGCATTTCTGCCAGGGCCATGATTGCAAGTGTCGTCATAAGCATTCTTTTCATGGGTTGTATGTTGGTGTATAATTGACCGTTGAAACGAACGGGTTACTGCTCCATAATGCATCGAACACAGAAACCATTGGACTTTTCACTGATGAACCTGTAAAACTCCCTCTCTTTGTACCTTAAGTTATAGAAAATCACAGTGGTTGAAGCAGTGTCACCGGTACTGTTTCCTGCCCCGTACCAGGAATCTTCGGTGGTGCTCCACCAGTAACCCGAAGCACGAAGCAGGTTAAAGGTGCCATTGTAACTGCGATAACCGCCGGGCAGGGCCGTAAATCCGCTTTCGTTTGTTGCTCCGCTATTGGGGCTTCTCCAGTGATCGGTTCCCTCTTCCTTCAGGGCCCCACCTGCCTTTGAATTGCTTTCATACGCTGAAATCAGCTCAATCCAATCCTCGTCGGAGGGTACACGCCACCCTTCGGGGCACAATTTGCCCGTTTGAACCGCGTGCCAGTTGTAGAGGGCACCGTACTCTTCCCGGTTTGTATCATCGTTGTTGTACCAGGTGAAGGCAGGGGTGGTCAGGGAAGCCCAATCTTCATTCCGGGTCACCTGTGGGATGGGTGTCCCGTCATTGTATCTTGTCACCTTTAAATCCTCTGACATCCAGACCTGGGTCCCAATAGTCACTGTGTTGTATTCATTGCCGTCAATGTCGTTCACCACAGAACCTGAACGGTCTTTCCCCGGATTGGGCCCGCAGGAAGTCAGGAATAATATGAGAAAGATCAATGGGAACGGGATGGGTTTTATTGGGGTCATCTTCAGCTGGTTATTGTATTGGATCACTATTTCATGCCTGACTGCAGGGTTCCGTCGTTGGTCCAGAGGGTGACCCTGCTCATGCGGTCAAAGGGCGGATAGGGATACATCCCTCCGGTGATAAAATCGGTCTTCCCGTCCCCGTTGAAATCCCCGGGTTCGAGGATGATCAAATGCGTGGGGGTATTGGTAATGTCATGCCGCATGTACTGCATATCACCCACATTCTCCATCCATATAAAACTCTGGGCTTCAGGGTCCTCCCATATATTGAAGGCGCTGACTGCGAAAAGATCAATGTCCCCGTCCCCGTCCACATCATCGGGACGCAGGCTGTAGGCCCCCACCAGGGTACAGATCCGGTGGAATTCAAATTTCAACCCCCCTTTATTCTCAAACCACTGAAGGCCATGCCAGGGCCTGCCCTGGGGAGGGATGTAATCGAAGGCGTCCCCATTGGCATAGAGAATGTCCAGCATTCCATCCTGGTTCAGGTCGTACATATATATGCCACTTGAACCATAGTCCTCGTTCTCGGATCCCCACAATAATTTCATCTGGAATTCGCCCCTGCCCTCATTTATATAGCAGTAGATCTCTTCCCATTCCTGGCTTACCAGTGATATAATATCCAGGTCATTATCCCCGTCGATGTCCATAATCTCCACGTTAATGGGCCCTGACAGGTTCTGGAGCATGTGGGTGCTGAATTCCCAATTTCCAAGATTCTCCATCCACCGGGTCTCGCCGTCATCATAACCGAATTGTGCCACAGCCAGGTCCATGTCCCCGTCCCCGTCAAGATCCCCGCCTCTGACATCCGACACACGGGCAATCCTGTCAACCACCACGCGAACCCGGAAATTGAACGCCCCGTCATTTTCAAGGATCACCACTGACCCGATCTTATCGTTGGACGGATAGAGGAGGCCAAGTACGGCAACCAGGAGGTCCGTATCACCGTCCGAATCAAAATCAACAGCCTGTACATGGGCAGGGGCTATTAAATCCCTGGCCAGAACCTTTTCTGAATATACACCTTCCGGGTATTGCCGGATCCATGAAATAAAATTGTCCTTTGCGTCGCAAACGATCACATCCAGGAGGCCATCCCCATCCAGGTCCTCGGCGATCACATTGGAGATCATGGGAGCCTCGGTGAATGGATCCCCGATTGGAACCGGGGTCAAAAAATCGATCCTCTCTCCCACAAGCTCCTCCATCTGAGTGTTTTCTGAAAGGGAATCGGCCATGTGGGTCCTGATCATTTTCCGCTGGACCACCTCACTGATGCTCATCCCGCTTTTGCGGGCCTGGTATTTCAGGAAAATATATGGAACCCCGATGATGAGCAGGAGGATGGCCAGGAGGATGACCGGGTTCCTGTAGTTCTTGCCTGCTTTTTGCTTTCGTCCCTGGTCCTTTGTCATGGCCTGTATCTGCACGGATTGGATTAAGCTAATAAATATAATACTTCACCCGAGTTATTGAAAATTATTTGCTATCATTGAGTTGTAGTATACAGAAATTTCCAATCCCCGTCCCCACGGACATCCGCAGATCATGGTTTGGTTATGAAGAGAACCCGCAAAAGAATCATCAACTTTTCAATTGTTCTGGGTTTTGGGCTGATCCCCGCCATGCTGTGCCAGCTATTTGTCAAAGAGCCAGTCGACAGGTATATCCATATCAGGAACTTCCGCTACGGCAAGGATCCATACGTGATCCGTTGTAACCGTGGTGACAGGCTGCACCTCACCTTTTCTTCGGATGATACAGGTCACTCCTTCTTCCTGGAAGAATTTGACATTGATGCCAAGGTGAGCCCTGCCGTGGAAGAGGTCACGGTTTTCAAGACCAGCGATCCTTCCGAGAAGCCGGTCCTGACAAAGGAGTTGACCCTGACCATGGAATATCCGGGACTGCTCAACTACATTGTTTCAAAAAGCAACTACCGCTGCCACGTGTGGTGCGGTCCCATGCATGCCTTTGAACAGGGCAAGCTGATCATCATGCCCAATACCCTGCTCTCTTTCAGCCTTGGAAGCCTTGCGGGCATCCTGTTCCTCTGGGTCCTTTCCATTTTCACCGGTGTCGCCCCCGGATACAACGAAAGAGATGAGAAGGCAGGTATGAAGGATATCCTGCCACAGTCCGGTTTTTGGAGGAAATTTGTGACCTCACGCTGGCCCCAGATCATCCTCACCATTCTTGCACTGGGACTGATCTACATTGTGATCATGACCTCCATATTCGGCACAAAGGTATCGGGAAGGAACCTGGGGGTGTTATTGATGTGGGTGGTCTGGCTTTTCCTGCTGATCGCATTTCTTACCCCCCTGGGCGGAAGGATCTGGTGCACCATTTGCCCCCTTCCGTTTTTTGGGGACTGGATCCAGCGGGGATCCTTCTTTACACCTCGCAAGGGCCGAACCAGGGGGTACAACAACAAGTTCTCCGGATTGTCATTGAAGTGGCCTGAAAAATTAAATAACAACTGGTTAAGGATATTTATTTTCTTGACCCTCGCCACCTTTACAACCACCCTGGTGGCCTCCCCGAAGGTTTCCGGGTTCACGGTTCTTGCCCTTCTGCTTGCCCCGACCCTTATGGCATTCATCTTCGAGTTGAGGGCCTTCTGCCGCTATATCTGCCCGGTCACTGCATTTGTGGGCCCCTTTTCGGGGATGAGCACGGTGGCACTCAGAAACCGCTCACAACCGGTCTGCGATAAGTGCAAAGCCCATTATTGTCAGAAAGGCAATGCGAAAGGGTGGGCCTGCCCCTATGGCCTGAACGTGGGGGAAATCAAGGAGAGTGCCGATTGCGGACTCTGTCTCGAATGTATTCGAAGCTGCACCTTCAATAATGTCACCGTATTCACGAGGCCCTTCGGGTCGGAGCGTTCGGTCCGCCGCTGGAGCGATGGGTGGCTCACCATCGGGATCTTTGCCATTGCCATTATTTACAGCATCCTCTACCTGGGACCATGGCCGGTGGTGCGTGATTACGTGAACATCCTGGATAAGCAGAACTGGGATCTGTTTGGGATCTATGCCCTGATCCTATGGAGCATCGTGCTAGTGGTTTTGCCGGGGATCGTCTACCTGCTGGCCTTGATTGGATCGGGATCCTCCCGCGGTGCATTCAGCGTCAGGGAGGTGTTCCTTTCATATGCGGGGGCACTGCTCCCCATGGGACTCTTCATCTGGATCGCTTTCGTTACCCAGATGCTTTTTGTGAATATAACCTTTATTATGCAGTCACTTTCGGATCCTTTTGGCTGGGGTTGGGATTTTTTCGGCACTGCAAATATCCCGTGGCACCAGTTTCTTCCAAAGTATATTCCCTGGATCCAGGCAGTGTTGATCTTAACTGGATGCTATTTGAGCCTCAGGAACCTGAGGCAGAACTGGGACAGCCTCCCGTTGAAGAAGCAGCAGGTATTGAAGTTATCCCTGCCGCTGGGTGTATTCATCACTGCCACGGGAGTGGCTCTGCTATTTTTCTTTACAAATTAGTGGTTGCATCCAGTGATTATCCAGGTGATTTGAACGATTCGCTTAGCGACCGGCGACTTCGCTTTAAAGGACGTTTCCAAAAAAACGAATATATTTATGTCAAACAACACAAAAAAGGATATGAGCATGCGCAGCATCATCACCGTTTCAATTTTATTGTTATTCAACCCATTGGGCCTTTTTTCACAGAAGGACCTTCCTGGGTTTGATCAGAACTGGGCCCAGTGGAGGGGCCCATACGACACCGGGGAGGCACCCGCAGGAAACCCTCCCCTGGATTGGAGCGAGGAGACAAATATCAAGTGGAAATCTGAAATTCCCGGTATTGGACATGCAACCCCGATCATTTGGGAAGAGAGCATCATCCTGCTTTCAGCCGTGAAAACTGACAAGAAGGGTGAACCCAGGGAAGGGGGCAGCCAGGACCAGAGAATGTCACCAAACACCACCGAATTTATCCATAAATTTATGGTCATTTCCGTGAACAGGAACAGTGGTGAAATTGAATGGCAGACCACTGTGCGTGAAGAGCTTCCATACAGTGCCACCCACCAGTTTGGCAGCTGGGCATCCAACTCGCCGGTCACCGATGGCGAGCACATCTACGCCTATTTTGGCTCCCACGGATTGTATTGCCTCAACGGCCGGGGTGAGATCCTATGGGAACGTGACCTGGGGAGGATGAATAAAGTAATGAGCTTCGGGGAAGGCAGCTCCCCCCTGCTGTACAAGGACAAACTGGTTGTGCTCCGCGACCATCAGGGTCAATCCGCACTGCATGTGCTGGATAAGCACAACGGAGAAACCATATGGGAATTAAAAAGGGATGAGCCCAGTTCGTGGTCGACCCCTGCAGTGGTTGAATTTGGAGGCAAAACACAATTGATCACCAGCGCTACAAACAGGATACGAAGCTATGAAATGGAAACCGGCAGATTGATCTGGGAGTGTGGCGGCATGACCCGCAATGTGATCCCCTCGCCGGTTTATTCAGATGGGCTGGTCTACCTGGGCAGCGGTTATCGGGGAAGTGCATTGCTGGCTGTGGATCTTTCCAAAGCTTCGGGAGATATTACAGATACTGATGCCGTGGCCTGGCGGTATGATCAGAATACGCCCTATACCCCCTCACTGCTGTTGATGGGAGGGAATCTCTACTTTCTGAAGCTCAACAACGGATATTTAACCTGTCTGGATGCAAAAAATGGCAGGGAATATTATGGCAATCAGAAACTTGAGGGAATCCAGGATATTTTCACCTCCCCTGTGGGAGTGAAGGACCGCATCTATATCGTCGGGACAAATGGGACTTGCTGTGTGGTAAGGCATGGAGATACATTTGAGCTGTTGTCCCAGAACAAACTGGACGACAGTTTTTATGCCTCACCTGTCATCCTGGGGAACGACCTTTATTTAAGGGGGGTCAGCTCTCTCTACTGTATATCGAAGCAATGAAAGCTTAAACAGCCTGGTCCTCTTTCCGGGATCGCGAAGAGGGAACGATCAACCCGATGACCAGTCCGATGGCAAAGCACACGAACAGCAGCAGGGCCCTGGGGATGCTGAGCTCCCA
>JAHEEC010000025.1:26862-43923 GCA_024640885.1 Bacteroidota bacterium
TGAAAGCTTAAACAGCCTGGTCCTCTTTCCGGGATCGCGAAGAGGGAACGATCAACCCGATGACCAGTCCGATGGCAAAGCACACGAACAGCAGCAGGGCCCTGGGGATGCTGAGCTCCCAGAACCAGAATTTTATCTGGATCATCTGGGTGTTCTGAAGCACGAAAATGATCAACAGGATGGCCAGGATAATGATGACGATGATTTTGGTTTTCATAGGTGTCCCGTTTAATTGTGAACGCTCCCGGCAGGGTGTCATCCTTGCGGGGAACCGAATAGGAAAGGTAAAGTGACTATTCGGGATATTATTGTCAAAATATGAAAAAATACCCAGTCCGGCATGAAAAAGGTATTGTTTCCCTTTGAAATTAACAGAAGCTGTTATAAAGAGGCCTACGTATATGCTGTCAAAATTGCAAGAAATATGGGAGCCGAGCTCATACTGCTCACAGCTTTTGAGATTGAGACGGATAATACAATCACCAAACAGAAGTATGACCTGCTTGTAAAGAATGCATGGATCCGGGCATACCAGGATATCATCCTGTTTCACGATTACTATCTGAATAATTATGCCCGGGTCGATTCGGAATTGAGGATCAAGGTGGATCACCGCTTCATCCATGGTAAAATGGTGGACGAGTTCCTCAAGATCATTCATGGTGAAAAAGTGGACCTGGTGGTCATGCCGGCCATCGGGGAGGATGATCCGGCGAAGAAAAAACTGAAACAGATGCGCCATGAAGCGTTGGATATTCATTCCGTTTCCCTTTTACTGATCCCATGCGAAAGCACCTACAGGCCCTTCGAGAATATCCTTTTTTCAGCTGTACTCAGGCGGTTAAAGGGATTGACAGATTATGCCGCGGATATGTACCTGTATGCCAGCATCTATAACTCCTCCATTCATTTTTTGCATTTCTCCAGGCATGGTGCAGATGAACCCGCCCCCGATCACATGGTGCTTGAATCATTCAGGAAAACCTTTCAAAAGAAGAACCAGTTGATCGATCAACCCTTGAATGAAAGGGAAATAGCCGGGCAACTGCAGCAGTATATTGTACAGAATGATATCCATTTAATTGCCATTGCAAAACAACAAATTTTGATCATCGGGGATGCATTCAGGGGAGGGATTATCGAAGAGATGGGACTCCGGATGCGGATCCCCCTTCTGATCCTGAGGCAAAACGAACCTGTATAACCTTGCTTCACATCGGATCCCATAGGTAAATTACCTGTTTGAGCCTTGGTGGTTTTACCTGTTTCCCGGAAAATTACCGCTTTACGGAATGGTGTTTTCGCTCTGGCATGACACATTCCGATCCCCTAATTTTACTTCAGCAATTTGAACGGATTGAAACTGAGGTAAAATGAACGACGAGTCGCTGATCGACAGTTATCTGAAAGGAGACCAGGAAAGCCTGGGGATTTTGTACGACAGGTATTTCGCCAAGGTATGTCATACCTGCTTCTCCTATTCCAGGAACCGGGATGACGCCTTTGACCTGGCACAGGATGTACTGCTGAAAGCTATCTGCAGCCTCGGTACATTTAAGGGAGGTTCGGCGTTCTCCACCTGGTTATTCTCCATCACGAGGAATCACTGTATCAACCAGGTTTCCAGGCACAAGAGTTTTCCCATGGAAGCCATTGACCTGGCAGGTCAGGTGCATTCTGAGGAACTGGACCAGGAGGCGTTGCTGGAAAGGATGAAGCGCGAGGAACTTGAATCTGAGCTGGATCAAACCCTCGAACTCCTCACAGGAATTGACAGAAAGATGATGGAGCTGAAATACAGGCATAACTACTCGGTAAAAGAGCTTCAGGACGAGTTTAATCTTTCTGCAAGTGCCGTGAAGATGAGATTGCTTCGTGCCCGTCAGAAGGTGGAACAATTTATACTGATTGGTCACGCGGCATAAGTTTCCGGTGCCTGGCATCACACAACTCCATCATCGATCAATCCTTTTGAGATCGCATATTTGACCAGCCCTGCAGTGTTTTTTACCCCGATCTTTTCAAGCAGGTTCCTCCTGTGGGTATCCACGGTCCTGATACTTATAAAAAGTTTCTGAGCAATCTCAGGATTGGAATACTCCTGGGCGATCAGTTTTAATACCTCTGCTTCCCTGGCAGATATTGGTATCTTGGAGCTATGCCGCCTGTCGGAGCGTGGATTGTGCAACGCTTCGATCAATATGGCCGACACTTCCCGGCTGAAGTAACTATCTCCCTTGGAGATGCATCTGATGGCAGTGAGCACTTCATCTTTCCCTGCATTCTTAAGTAAATATCCGGTGGCCCCGTTTTCAAGAGCCTGCAGCACAAATTCATGGACTCCAAGCATGGATAGGATGAGCACACTGATATGGGGATGGTCCTGCTTTAGAAGCCTGGTGGTTTCAACCCCGTTGGGTTCACCCATATCTATATCCATGATCACCACGTCCACCTGATGCTCCTTTACAGTTTCAAGCAGTTCACTGCCATTGGAAACGTCTGCAACCACATGGATATCTTTTTCCCTGGCCAGCAGGGACCTGATCCCATCCCGGAATATTTTGTGATCATCTGCTATGAGGACATTTATAATTGTCATTGGATCATTTAGTAGGTGCGATTCAATTGGTGACCGTCCAGCTACCCGGGGTCAACGTTTAACTCAATGGTGGCAATGGTCCCCTTTCCTTCATGCGAGTCCAGGATAAATTCTCCACCCAGCAACCTGACGCGCGTTTCAATATTTGTGAGCCCGATTCCAAAATTTTCCGGGTTGATTGTTTCTTTTACAAATCCTTTGCCATCATCCTCAACCGTCAATACAAGGCTATGTTCGTGCTTGATCAACTGGACCATGATCTCCTTTGCTTCCGCATATTTCAGGGCATTGTTCAACAGTTCCTCCCCGCATCGGAAAATATTTAATTCAATCTCCTTGCTGAACCTTCTCTCTTTTTCAAAATTAGAGTAAAACTTCACATCCTGTTTCTTCAGTTTGCTGAGGTTTCTGACCATATTTTCAAAAGCGGAAGAGAGCCCGTATTCATCAAGGATCCTTGGAACAAGGTGGTGTGACAAAGTTCTCAATTCCGCAGCTATGGAATCGATGTTCGAAATGGCCTCCTCAATTTTGAGGGTGGGAACTGCCTCTTTGCAAAGGCTCAAATCATCCAGAAAGGCATCAAGGCTCAATCTCACCGACGAGAGCAGCGAGCCCACACTGTCATGAATGTCCCTTCCGATCTTTCTTCTCTCCTTCTCCTGGCTCTCAAAGATGGATTGAATGGAATTGGCCTCGTTCTCTTTGATCCCTGTAATGTTTTCCAGGGTGATCAGAAACCCATTTAAGATGGGCCTGCATTTGGTTGAATAACAGTGATCATTGATCCACAATGCCTCGATGTCGAAAGATGTGTTGCCTTTCTTGATACACGCTTTTAAGGGAGTGCGAAGTTCCTGAATATGTGCGATGCAATCCAGTACCTGCTTACCGGTCAGGGTTTCCAACCCGGCTTCAATTTCCAGGTATTCCCGTGCCATTTCATTTAAGATAGAAATTTCACCGGTGGATTCAAATGCAACAATGCCAAATGGAGTGCTTCGTACAAGTGAGGATAAATATTCACCTGTTTCTTCTGGGCTCATCATTCAGGGCGGATTTTCTGTCTCAAACTTTCCCGTTTATTCAGCGTAAAATTATGAATTCTAATGCGAATGTGGCAATATAATTGGTGAAATCTGGACCCCTTCCTTTCATTGCTTTTGTTAACTTTAGCTCTGCAATACCCCTTTGGTTAAGTGCAGGTTACGGTGGCGGTACCCGGGAGCCGCTTTAGTTTTGGGAAACGGGGGTGCGTTGTGGAGCTCGAGCATCTGGTGGGATGGGGGGGCGAAATCGGGGAAATCCTGCGAAATCAGGGGACCCGATGTGACCAATAAAAACTAAATGGTCAAACCATTAAATGTCGCCTGATGCCCAAAAGTAAGATCCTGGTCCCGGCCGGTTTCGGTCTCCAGTCTGATGCTGCACTTGTCTATGCAAAAAAAATTGCACTTCAATTGAATCAGATGATTACCTGTTTGTATGTGATTGAAAAACCGGGATTCGTCACCAGCAAGTTCATCTCAAAAGAGCTGGAGACGAAGATCCGGAGAGAGGCTGAAATGCAACTCTCCTCCAGGGTCAACCGCATTTATCCCGACAGGGAGAAAATATCCTTTGAACTTATCATCACCGCCGGCAAGGTTCATCAGAAGATCCTGGAGAAAAGTACTGAGCTCAATGCAAATCTTATCATAATGGGCAGATCTGATGGTTCGGATCTCACCAGGAATTATCTTGGATCCAATGCAAGCCAGGTCATCTCAAAAGCCACACTCCCCGTGGTTACCGTAAGGAACAGCAGAATTCTTTCAAATGCACATGTGTTATTGCCCCTTGATCTCTACAATCCGGTCACCATAAAAATTGCCAAGGCAATTGAGGTCCTTCAGCAACAGGGTTCGAGGGTTACGATCTGTTCTATTCTTCATCCCGACAGGATCATTCTCGAACCCGCGTACAGGACAAGATTGAAAGAGATTAAAAAACTATTTGTGGATTATGAGATCGACTGCAGGGTGCAGCTGGTAATTTCGGGCAATACCCTTGCTGCTGAAATCCTTGAAGTGGCCCGGAAGGTGCAGGCCGATGAGATTATGCTCATGACCCAGGGCGAGAAGGATCATACGGAGATGTTTATCGGGTCCACAGCCCGGGAGGTGATAAAGAATTCCGAGATACCGGTTCTTTCATTCACACCGGGTGTCCAGGCTAGTCCTTATCCATACAGAACCCTTTTTGGCAACATCAACAATCCCATCCGTGGATTGGATATCAACGATCATTTATTAAAAAAATAGCTGTGGCAGATTCTACCGAATATTCAATGAACATGCTTGACGGGGCGGTTCCCGGGACCACCGGCGTTTCTAAAGAGACCCATCAGCTCAGTGCCATGGTGAGGGATCTTAATTTCTCCCTGGTGGACAGGCTCGAATCCTATGAAGACATCATCAACCTGGAGGTGGGTGATACCTCTTTTACCCGGGCCAGGAACCTTGAACGTGAGCACGGGATCAGGCAGGTTTACCTGAAATTCGAGGGTAACAATCCCACCGGAACCCAGAAGGACCGGATTGCTTTCAGCCAGTGTCACGACGCCCTTAGAAGGGGTTTCGAGACCATCACCGTCGCTTCCTGCGGAAATTTCGGGGCTGCAATGGCCCTGGCCTCAAAACTTGCAGGGATTCGATGCATCATCTACATTCCCGAGAACTACCATACAAACAGGATCAATGAAATGGAGAGGCATGGCGCCGAAGTGATCCGGTATGCGGGAAGTTATGAAGACTCGGTAAGGTTTTCTGTCACCCAGGCTATTGAAAATGAATGGTATGACGCAAACCCGGGTGGTGCCAATACGCCCCTGCAATTGATGTCATACGCCGAAATTGCCAACGAAATATATGATGTGCTTCGGGATGCCCCTAAAATAATCGCGGTCCCTGTCTCCAACGGCACCCTTCTGGCGGGGGTATTCCGCGGGTTTGTAAATCTTCACAAAAGGGGAAAGACCTCCAGGATCCCAAAAATGATTGCAGCCTCATCTTCACACAAGAATCCCATCATTTACTCCTTTAACCACAATTTTGAGAGCTGTGTGGATCTCACCCCGGAAAAGATCAAGGAAACCAGGATCAATGAACCTCTCATTAACTGGCACAGTTTTGACGGCGATGAAGCGTTGTATGCCATCAGGGAATCAGGGGGCATGGCCTTTAACATCAGCGATGAGAAAATGCTCCGGGTATCCAGGCAATTGAAGGAGAAAGAAGGATTGCACGTCCTCCCGGCCGCATCATCGGGTCTCTCGGCACTGTTGGAGATGCATCAGAAGGATGAGTTCGAATCCGACAGGTATGTGGTGATCATTACAGGTAAAAAATAGAGAAAAATGCCAGAGAATTTGAACAATGCCATCGTATACTGCGAGGGCGCATTCAACACCACCAACGGAAAAACTGCCCACGGGCT
Source organism: Bacteroidota bacterium (assembly GCA_024640885.1). Taxonomy (GTDB): domain Bacteria; phylum Bacteroidota; class Bacteroidia; order Bacteroidales. The sequence continues at coordinate 32,942 of JAHEEC010000025.1, forward strand.
GGTGCGTTTTACAGAACGGTTCCGGATTGCGGGGGTCATTGACTCAAAATACCACGGGCAGGATGCCGGTGCTGTCCTTGATGGCATACCCAACGGGATCCCGGTGGTAAAAGACCTGCATGAGGGATTAATCCATGCCACCAATCAAAGGCTGAGCATCTCAAGTTTTGTCATCGGACTGGCACCCGACGGAGGAAGGCTGCCCGAGGATGCAGTGAAAGTCATCAAGTCTGCCCTCAAGTCGGGTCTTGATATTTACAGCGGTTTGCATGATTATCTGACAGAAAATAAAGAGCTGGTCGCGCTTGCCGAAAAGAACGGCTGCACAATGACCGATATCAGGAAACCCCCTGACACGAGCAAGCTGCACTTCTTCAGTGGAAAGATCACCCAGGTGAAAAGCCTCAAGATCGCACTGCTTGGCACTGATTCAGCGGTGGGGAAGCGGACCACCGCATGGATGCTGGTTCACGGATTAAGGGATGCCGGGTACAGGGCAGAATTAATTGGAACCGGTCAGACCGCCTGGTTGCAGGGGGCTAAATACTCCATCATACTGGATTCCCTGGTCAACGATTTCGTTTCGGGAGAGATTGAACACGCGGTCCACGAGGCATGGCGTGTGGAGAAGCCCGACGTGATCATCCTTGAAGGTCAGGGAAGCCTTATGAATCCTGCCTATCCAGGAGGTTTTGAACTGCTTGCGGCCGGGAGGCCTGATTTTGTGATCCTCCAGCATGCTCCCGCCAGAGCGGAATATGATGGATTCCCGGGATATAAGCTGCACCCGCTTAACCATCAAATCCTTGCCATTGAAATTCTGTCCGGTAAAAAGGTGGTGGCCGTTACCCTGAATCATGAAGGGATGGACCGGCCCGGGATCATGAAGGCGTGTAACGAGATTAAGAAGGAGCACAGGATCCCGGCATTTGATGTGTTGGAATTCGGTGCCGGGGAACTGGTAAATTTAATCAAACCAAGGATCAGGAAATGAGCAGCCAGGGCTTAGAATCGCTTATCTTTTTTGACCTCCTGAAGGTAACCCAAATTGTGGTGGAGCCCAGGAAAGCCAGGGCAACCTATGAACTGACCCATGCGAACGGTGAGGTGGTGAGCAATGAACTGGTCTATTCCTACTCGGTGGATGTGTTTGACAACTCGGCCCAATCGGTGAACCTTGCATGCATGATGTTGAGCCAGGTCGCCCTGAACTATGGACTTTTTTGCAGGGAGATGACCTTTGATGGTTTATTTGATGATACCGACAAAAGGTTCATCATCGATATGCTCGAGAATACCTCCAGGGAGATCTATGTGAACAGGTTCCTGATGCCCAATGAATTCCTCGTTGCACCCTTCAATCAGCTTGAGCCGGAAAAGCTGAACCGGTACACGGCTGCTCACGTCTCCTTTCAAAATACACAGTTCGGGGAGTTTGACCTGGAGTGGGAACACATGGATGCGGACAGGGAAAGTTATGTAATTCTTAGCAGCGGGGGCAAGGACAGCCTGTTGAGCTATGGATTGTTAACCGAACTGAAGAAGCAGGTGCAACCTGTATTTATCAATGAATCGGGTCGTCACTGGTTCACATCACTCAATGCCTTCAAGCACCTGGAGAAGGAGGATTCCCGCACCGCCAGGGTTTGGTGCAACAGTGACCGGATCTTTAACTGGATGGTGAGGCAAATGCCCTGCATCCGTAAGGATTTCGCCACGGTCCGGGCCGATATCTATCCCATAAGGCTATGGACCGTTTCCGTCTTCATTTTTGGAGCAATGCCAATTGCCAGGAGGACAGGGGCCGGGAACATTATCGTGGGTGATGAATATGACACCACCATGAAGTCAAGCTTCCAGGGGATCACCCACTACCAGGCCCTGTTTGATCAGAGCAAATATTTTGACAATGCCATGACGCGTTACTATACCAAGAAAGGGTGGAACGTGTTCCAGTTCTCGATACTCCGGAGCCTCTCCGAGATGCTGATCCTGAAGATCCTTGTGAAAAGATATCCCCGGCTGCAGGCCCAGCAGGTTTCGTGTCATGCTGCCCACATCAAGGACAACCAATCCTATCCCTGTGGAAAGTGTGAGAAATGCCGAAGGATTATTTCCATGCTGACGGTCCTCGGTGAGTCACCCGAAATGTGCGGATATACAGGATCGCAGGTACAAAATGCACTGGCCAGGACCGGTTCGGCAGGGGTCAAGCAAATTGACAGCGATGCGGAACACCTTTACTACCTGTTGAGGCAAAAGAATTTGATCCCGGGTGATTCTTTGAACGCAGGCCTGGCCAGGGAGCACCCATATATCTTAAAGCTGAGATTCGACAGGGAAAGGAGCTCGCTGAACGACATACCCGTCAAACTCTACAGTGAATTAATTCCAATTTTTCTGCAATATGCCGAAGGATCTGTCCAGAGAAAGAAAAAGCAATGGGTGGATTTCAACGTCATGGATGAATTGCCCACCTCCGCTCCATACCCTTTTGACATCACGAAAACAGAGAGTAAGTATGCCGGTGTGATGAATGAATTTAACTGGGCTTCACACACCTGGAAGGAGATCGAGGAAAAACTCACCCTTGTGGATACGGCCATTTTACCATGTGGTTCCATTGAACAGCATGGGCCCCATCTGCCGGTGGATGTGGACTATTTTGACAGCGTCTACCTGGCCAGCAAGGTGGCGGAAGCGTGTGGAAATCCAAAGCCCTTTGTGCTGCCTGCCATCCCTTACGGAGTTGCATACCACCATGAAGATTTCAAAGGGACCATCAGCATCTCCAACCATACACTTTCAATGCTTGTGTATGACATTGGGATGAGCCTCTCAAAGAATGGGATCAAGAAGCTGATTATCCTGAACGCCCATGGGGACAACTCACCCACGCTTCTCTATGCTGCCCAGATGATCAACCGTGACAGCGGGATTTTTGTATGTGTGGAATCCGGCGAGACCAGCGATATGGATCTCTATGACCTGATCGATACGCCCAATGACATTCATGCCGGGGAGATCGAGACAAGTACCACACTGGCCATCAGGCCGGAGATGGTGAGGATGGAGGAAGCGGTAAATGAAACCATGGATTTCGGAAGCTCTTTCCTGGATTATACATCCGAGAGGGGTGTGGCCTGGTATGTCCGCACCAAGATCATTTCCAAATCGGGGATCATGGGCGATGCCACCAAAGCGACCAGTGAAAAGGGAAAGAAACTGTGGGAAATCATGATCGCGCATCTGGTCAGGTTCGTGGAGGAGGTGAAGAAAACAAAGCTGGAGGATCTGTATCAACGAAAATACTGAAAGGCAATGAAGATCACGGGGTTGCAGTGTTTCAGCAAAAGGATGAAATTAAGGGAGCCTTATTCCATTTCTTATGAATCGGTGGATACCTGTGAGAATTTGTTTTTGCGCATCTCCACCAGGGAGGGCTTTACCGGCTGGGGGTGTGCCGCACCCGATCTTCCGGTGACCGGGGAGACGGCCGGGGATGTACTGCACAGCTTCAACTCCTTCATTGAACCGCAGCTTCTGGGCCGGGACGTATTCGAATATTCAAGGATCATGGAGGTGCTGAAGCATGACCTGCAGGAGAAACCATCTGCCCGGACCATGGTCGATTCGGCGCTCTATGACCTCATTTCACAAAAAACCGGCGTGCCTTTGTACCGGCTGCTTGGCGGTTACAGGCGATCCATCCCGACCAGTGTGACCATTGGGATCATGCCGCCGGGAGAAACCCTTCGGCATGCAAATGAATTCCTGAAGCAGGGTTACAGGATCCTGAAGATCAAGGGCGGCAAAAATGTGCAGGAAGATATTGAAAACTTATGCAAGCTGAGGGAAGCCATAGGCAGGGAGGTAAAGATCCGCTTCGATGCAAACCAGGGATACACCCTGGAGGACTCGATCCAGTTTATATCCGGAACCAGGGATGTAAAGATCGAATTGTTTGAACAACCCACCATAAAAAGTGATCTTGAGCTTTTAAAACAGGTAACCCATAAATCAGCTGTGCCGGTGATGGCCGATGAAAGCCTGCTGTCGCTGGGTGATGTGTTTAAAATATCCAAAAACCATTGCACGGACCTGATCAATATTAAACTGATGAAGACCGGTGGCATTTATGATGCCATACACATCAATTCAGTGGCAAGGGCCGCCGGAATAGGGGCCATGGTGGGCTGCATGGACGAGTCTGCCCTGGGGATCGCCGCCGGTTTGCATTTTACCCTCAGCAGGCCCAATATCAAATATGCGGACCTGGATGGACACCTTGACCTCATCGATGATCCCTTCCTGGGAATGCTTCAAATCGTCAGCGGCGAACTGATCCCCCCCGAAACCCCGGGTCTTGGATGGACCGGGTTAAAAGAGGTCAACCTTTAGTGCAGTTGCTTCACCGGGGCAGTGGCCCCATTGAGGGGCATTGGTATAAATACTGCCTTTTGATCCTTTATATCCATTTGAATGTGCATCCCGGGGGTCACTTTACCTTCAAGCATGGCTTTTGAAAGCTCATCAAGGATCTTCCTTTGCATTAAGCGCTTCAGTGGCCTGGCCCCAAACTGGAGGTCAAATCCTTCCTTTTTCAATGCTTCCAGGAATCCTTCGGAAATCTCAAAAGTGATCTCCTGTTTCAACAACAATTTTCTGAGTTCTCCCAGTTGGATCCGGATGATCCCTTCCAGGTTCTCTTCCGTCAGTGGCTGGAACATCACAAGCTCATCGATGCGGTTCAGGAACTCGGGTCTCATGCTCCGTTTAAGCAATTCAAATATCTGACCCTTTGTTTTTTCAATGACCTGAGCCATCTCAGTTTTGCTTACGCTGGCAAAGTTATCATGGATCACATCCGATCCTATATTGGATGTCATGATGATGATGGTGTTCTTAAAATTGGCGATCCGTCCTTTGTTGTCGGTGAGCCGGCCATCGTCCAGGACCTGGAGCAGGATGTTGAAAGTGTCGGGGTGCGCCTTCTCGATTTCATCGAGAAGGATCACTGAATAGGGCTTCCTGCGGACCGCCTCGGTGAGTTGTCCGCCTTCATCATATCCCACGTATCCCGGAGGTGCCCCGATAAGCCTGGAAACTGCATGCCTCTCCTGGTATTCACTCATATCAATGCGGGTAAGGAGGCTTTCATCATTGAAAAGATATTCCGCAAGGGCACGTCCAAGCTCTGTTTTTCCTACTCCCGTGGTGCCCAGGAAGAGGAAGGAGCCCACGGGCCTTCGCGCATCCGAAAGGCCGGTCCTGCTCCTGCGTATGGCCGAGGATACGGCAGAGACAGCCTCATCCTGCCCCACCACCCGCTTGTGCAGCTCCTCTTCAATATGAAGCAATTTTTCCCTGTCGCTCTGCAGCATCCGGTTCACCGGAATTCCGGTCCACCTGGAAACCACCTCGGCTATATCCTCTGCGGTGATCTCCTCCCTGACCAGCCGTTTCCCTGCCTGTTCAAATTCATGGAGGTTGCGAATGGTGGCATTCAACTCATTTTCAGCGGCCGGAAGCAATCCGTACCGGATCTCCGCAACCAGTCCCAGGTCACCCTCCCGCTCTGCTTTGTCAGCTTTGAGGCGGAGCTCCTCGATCTGTTGTTTGATCTTCTGGATTTTTTCTACGGTTCCCTTCTCCTCGATCCATTTGGCCATTAGCTGTGTATGCTCATCCTTCAGGTCAGCCAGCTGCCTGGATAATTGATCCACCTTCTCCTTGTCCTTCTCTCTTTTAAATGCTTCCCGTTCAATTTCCAGCTGCTGGATCTTTCGGTCCAGTGCATCAATGGCTTCTGGCTTGGAATTCATTTCCAATCTCAAATGGGCCGCTGATTCATCCACCAGGTCAATGGCCTTATCGGGGAGAAAGCGGTCGCTTATATAGCGTGTGGAAAGCTGGACCGCAGCAATGATGGCTTCATCCTTGATCCGGATCTTATGGTAATTCTCATACCGTTCCTTGATCCCCCTGAGAATGGATATGGCATCCTCTTCACCGGGTTCATCCACATAAACCTTCTGGAACCTGCGTTCCAGGGCTTTGTCTTTTTCGAAATATTTCTGAAACTCATTGAGTGTGGTTGCACCAATGGCACGCAGATCACCCCTGGAGAGTGCGGGTTTCAGGATGTTGGCTGCATCCATGGCCCCATCGCCTCCTCCGCCGGCACCCACAAGGGTATGGATCTCATCAATGAACAGGACAATCCGACCTTCGGATCCAATGACCTCTTTGACCACTGCTTTAAGCCTCTCCTCAAATTCCCCTTTGTATTTGGCCCCGGCGATCAATGCGCCCATATCCAGTGAGTAGATCTCCTTGGAGAGCAGGTCGTCAGGCACATCCCCGTTTACGATCCTAAGTGCAATTCCCTCTGCAATGGCGGTCTTACCCACCCCTGGTTCACCCACCAGGATAGGATTGTTCTTGGTCCGCCTGGTCAGTATTTGCAGCACCCGGCGGATCTCATCATCCCTGCCGATGACCGGGTCAAGTTTTCCCGATTCAGCTCTCTCGTTCAGATGTATGGCATATTTCTCCAGGGCGTTATAGGTCTCTTCGGCAGTTTGGCTCTCCACCCTGCTTCCTTTGCGCAGGGCCTTGATGGCCTGAAGGAGCTCCTTCTCACTGATACCGGCATCTTTCAGCAACCGGTTCACCTGGCTGGATGAGCGAAGCAGTCCCAGCATCAGGTGTTCCAGGGCCACATATTCATCCCCCAGGGACTTTACTGAAGTTTCGGCCTTCGCCAATGCTTCAGTTGTCTCATTGGACAGGTATTTTTCGCCACCTCCGACCCTGGGAAAACTCTGGATCATTTGATCCAGTGCAGCCACCAGGTGGGGTTCATTGACGGCCATCTTCTTAAATATGAATGGCAGTACATTTTCATCCACCAGCATGATCCCTTTCAGGAGGTGGGCGCATTCAATGGATTGCTGTTCGTTTTCTGTGACCAGTTGCTGGGCCTTTTGCACAGCTTCCTGTGCCTTTATGGTATATTTCTCAAATTTCATCGCTTCTCTATTTACACATCTACCGGGCATCTCCATCAAAGCATGCGCCATTCCGCAATACATGCCATAATGACATAATAACCAGCCTTTTAAATGCCGTCTTGACAGTAAACAAAAAGTGGCCGGAACCGTGTGATTGAGTTTGCGAGGGTTCCAGACCAATGGTGATCAGTCATGTGGCTTTCTCTTCCCCCCGAATGTTTTTTTCCCGGTAAGGAGTGAAAAAAGAAATCCTGTCAGGAAAATGGAGAGGGTGCCCAACACGATGGTGAGATAAGAATGAAAAATATTGCCATACCTTGAGGGATCATCGGAGAGGGAAGAAAGGCTCATCCAGGCAATTACAGCAATCCCGGCAGCGATCCCGACCATGGCTCCCAATGATCCGCTCCTTCTTGAGAATGCGCCCAGCAGGAAAAGACCCAACATACCTCCGCTGAAGACGGACGCCAGCTTCCACCATGTATCCAGTGCGGATTTCACATTGATCATGGCCATGGCGATGACTATCCCGATAGCGGTGATCACGGCAGAGGAGATGTAGAGTACCCGCATGGATTCCCTGTCACCGGGATCCCTTTTTACAGCCTTCCGGTAATAATCGGTAAGGAAAACGGTGGCAGAGCTGTTGAAGCTGGTGGAAATGGTACTCATTCCAGCAGCAAAAACAGAAGCCAGTAGCAGTCCGGTTACCCCGGCAGGAAGCTGGTTTACAATGAAATAAGGGAAGACCTGATCTGCACGGCCTGGATCCAGCAAACCATCCGGTAGAGGGGAGGCTCCTGAATTGTAAAAGGAGAAGAGCGCTGTTCCTATGAAAAGGAATAGCAGTGACACCGGAATATAAAGCAATCCTCCCGATAACGCGGATCTCCTTGCAGAGCGGTCTGACCTGGAAGCCATATAACGCTGAATATAGTTCTGGTCGATACCGAAATTCTGGAGGTTGATAAAGATCCCGTACACGAGCACCACCCAGAAGGTGGATGAGGAGAGGTCCAGGCTAAAACTTCCCAGGCTGAATTTTCCGTGATTTGCGGCAATCTGGAATACCTGTCCAGGCCCCTCGGGCATTTTGAATAGAATAAATCCTGTGCAGAGAAGTGCGCCGAGGATAAGGAGGATGCCCTGCACCGCATCGGTCCATACCACGGCCTGCAATCCCCCTAGCATGGAATATACCATAATGGTGAATCCGGTGACCATGATGATCACCGCCATGTTCCAGTCCAGCATGGTATGCAGTGTGAGAGCCAGCAAGTACAGGATGGTGCCCACCCGCATGAACTGTGTTAGTAGGTAACAAACAGATACATAGATCCTTGCCCAAGGCCCGAATCGTTGTTCCAGGTAACTGTATGCCGAAGGGCTGTTGATCTTTCGGTAGAGTGGAATGAAAAATTTGACCGCCACCCATGCGGCAAAGGGAATGGAGAGGCTGAATACAAAAGGATTCCAATCGGATTGGAAAGCTATCCCGGGGAGTGCCAGGTAACTGATGCTGCTTACGAATGTGGCAAAGATCGAAAGGGTGATCACCCATCCGGGAATGTTCCTGTTGCCCAGGGTGAAGGCCGCTGAGGTCCGGTTCTTCCTGAAGAAGGAAGCGCCGAACAGGGTCACCCCGGCCATGTAGAGGATGAAGATGATGTAGTCAAGTGCCTCCATATTCGCCCCTATTTTAACTCCCCGGGATCCAATACCACATGTTTTATGGAGCGTCGGTCGTAGGTATAGGTGATGTGCACATTTCCGTCATCGGCCTGGATGACGGCCGGGTATGAGAACTCCATGCCAGGTTGATGCTCGAGGGTCAATACCGGGGTCCAATTCTTACCGTCCACGGATATGGCTAGGTTCAGAATCTGCCTGCCAGAGGCTATCCTGCTCCCCCTGGCATGATTATACACCAGCAATTGCCTGCCATCCCTGAGGGTTACAGCATCAATTCCGGCACTGGGATTGGGAAGCATTGTGGCACTCATATTGCTCCAGTTTTTTCCACCATCGGTGGACCAGCTTTCAGAAATTACTTCCTGCATGGTCCGGCAAAGGACCTGTAACCGTCCGTCCGGGTAGGTCAGAATGGCTGGCTGGATCGCGTCGTAGCGGATCCCGTCGTTTATGGGTCCGATCACCTCCCAGCTCTTTCCGTGATCCTTCGTAAGTTCAAAATGCACCCGCCAGATGTCCTTTTTTCCCTGGTGCGATTCGGTGCTGGAAGGAGAGATGATGGTACCGTCCTGAAGTTGTACGGGTTTGTTTTTAACCGGGCCGATCAGGTGTCCAAGTTTTCCTTCTCCAAGCCTCGTGGGAGTGGACCAGGTCCTGCCCTCGTCCCCGGAGGTGATCATCTCACCCCACCATTGGCGGGGATCGGGGCCCACCTTGTAAAACAGCATTAAAGGACCTTCACCTGGCCTGAAAAGGACGGGATTCCAGCATGGGTAGCGAAGGGAATCGTTCTGTATGCCATTTGCCACCTCCACTGGAGCTGACCACTGACCATTGATAAGGTGGGAGCTCCAGATCCCCACATCGGGATTCTTTTCGTGGGTTCCACCAAACCACGCAGCCACCAATCCCGATGGAGTCTCCACGATGGTTGAGGCGTGACACTGGAGTGTGGGCCTTTGATCCAGGGTAAAGATCAGGGTTCCTTCCAGGTAACCATCCATCCCGGGTAAAGCCCGATCCGGCAGTATGGCCTGAGGTTTCTGACAGGCACAGGACAGGGTTGCGATCAGAAGCAACCCTTGCAAGAAGATCCGTTTCACGGGATTCACAACCATAGAATAAGCTTCAGTAGACCCATTAATAACCATACCCTTCAAACTCGTTGAACAGATCCTGCATATTCGCAGCCTGTTCCACTGTCAGATCCCGATAGACCGGCATGGCCATGTGGTCCTCACAAATGCCTTTAAGGGATAACATATGCTTTAATGCGATTACGATGCGCATGGGAGAATCAGTTGCACCGAATACCCGCTTGTGTATCATCATGACGAATGCATGGTATTTTTCTAAATTGTCCTTGTCATCATGAATAGCCGCCTGGTAGAGATTCACATACAGACCGGGGTAGAGATTGGCACCCCCGTTGATCCCCCCGTCACATCCAAGCAAAAGGCTTTCCCCCAGCAACAGTTCCGAACCCACCAGTATTGGAAAATCTTTTCCTTTCCGCGCGCTTAACTGTTGCTGAATGGATTCCAGTTTGTCTGTACTATCCTTTAAGCCGATGATATTTTCATGGTTGGCCAGCTGCCTAGTGCTTGCCGGTGCAATGGCAGTTTTAGTATATTTTGGGGCATTGTACAATAGAAGGGGAAGTTTCACACGTTCAGCCACCCGCTCAAAATACCGCTTCAGCTCCAGCTGATTCATCTTAAAGTAGTAGGGAGGAGCCAGCACCAGATAATCCGCACCTGCTTCCTGGGCCATTTTTGCCAGGCATAAGGCTTCCAGGTAGGAGGCTGAGGTAATATTGATAAATACAGGTACACGTCCATCTACGGCCCGCACCCCGGCCTTCATCACCCTCTTTCGCAAATCGTTGGTCAGGCTGGGCCCTTCGCCGGTGGATCCCAGTAAAAAGATCCCGTGCACTCCGCCGGAGAGGGCGTGTTCAATTAAACGCCCCAGCGCCTTGACATCCAGGTTCGCATCTTTGGTCAGAGGGGTAACCAGGGGAGGAATGATCCCTGAAATAGCTTTCTGATTGCTCCTTCTATCCATAATTTTCGATTCAAAATAGAGCCACACCGTGAAGGATATGAATTGCTGAACCTGGCGGTCAGCCAGGCTTCGAAGTCTGGCTCTTAAAACGGGGAACTATGCCATGGTATTTTACTCCTTCACGGGGTTTGGTCATCCATGGGCCCACCGCTGTCCTCCACTCCTGGTAATGGGCTGTCTCCTTGTGTGCGGCAGCAGCGGATACAT
>JAHEEC010000026.1 GCA_024640885.1 Bacteroidota bacterium
TTCAGGTTGCTTGGGGGGGTATCCGTACGGATGGATCACAGGGGTTGCCTGGTGGTGGAGATGGACGGGGTCCTCGGTGAAGAAGTGGTCACCAACGACCTGGTGGAGCTCAGTGGTGACGGAAAGGGGTTTAGATGGCTCGGGAGGATTGACCATGTGATCAATTCGGGTGGGATAAAGATCAATCCGGAGTTGCTGGAGGAGAAGATCCAGGGACTCATCGGACACCGGTGCCTGCTCTTGCCGGTGGAAGATGAAAGACTGGGTGAGCGGCTGGTGCTTCTTGTGGAATGCAGTGACAGGAAGGAACCGGACGCGGCCTGGGAGGCGCTCATGCGCGAAAGCCTTTCCCCGTACGAGATTCCAGGGAAGGTGGTGGTGGTCCCGGAGATCCCCAGGAACAGCTCCATGAAACCTGACCGGCTCAGGGCAAGGGAGTTTTTATAAACCGGGGGAAAGGGCGGCAGCTATCCTCCTGCGGCCCTGAATACTGCGGTTGCAATGGCAATGTCCTGTACTGCCACACCGGTGAGATCCGCCACACTAACCTGGTCATCAGAACTCCTGCTTCTCTCTTTACCTGAAATGACCGCTCCCAGTTCGATCACCTGCTCGTGATGGATCATTCCGGCCCTGCAGGCCTGGTAGATCTCCCCCCGCTCCCTGCACTGTGATAAGCTGTCGGCAACCACCAGATCGGACCGATGAAGGATCTGTGGATCAAGTTCCTGTTTCCCGGGGGTATCTGATCCAACTGCGGTAATATGGGTGCCTTTTACAAGGTCCCTCCCCCGGAGGATCGGTTTTCTGGAGGGGGTGGCCGTGATGACCAGGTTGCACCGTTTGAGGATCTCTGCACTGTCCAGGGTGGTTCTCACATGGAATCCCTCTGCCTCCATCTCTCTCCTGAAGCGCTCCAGCCCGGCCGGGTTAGGCCCCCAGGCCAGGACCCTGTTGCAATCCACGACCTGTTTCAGAAAAGAAAGCTGCAACCTCGCCTGTGTGCCGGTCCCCACGATCCCGATCTGCTCCACCCGGGAGGGAGCCAGGTGCCTGGCCGCGATGGCACCTGCCACTCCGGTCCTCACATCGGTCAGGAGGCCTTCATCCAGCAGGATGGCTTCAGGCTCACCGGTTTTCTGGCTGAAAAGCATCATCATGCCGTTGCCCGAAGGAAGCCCCAGCGCACGGTTCCCATAAAAACCCGATGCGATCTTGATGACGTAGAATTCCTCCTCCCTGATGAAGCCATACTTAATATGAACCTCCCCCCGATCAAGGATCATCTCGCCAACGGGCGGCACCACGGAATTTCCCTGGGAATAGGCCACGAATGCACGCTCCATTTCAGGCAGAAGATCCAGGCCGGGGAGGATCCGTTGAATCTGTTCGCGGGTGATCACCTTCATTCCCTGATCTCCCGTATCACTTCACTGATCCGGTCCAGCCCTGCCCTCAGGTAATCATGGGGGAGGCCAAAGCTTACCCTGAGGTACCGGTCAAGCCCAAAGTGGTCACCGGGAATGACCAGGACGCTCTTCCCGGTGAGCAGTTTCTTTGCCAGCGCGGTGGAATTGATATCGAGGTCATACTTGATAAACGCAATGGCAGCGGCCTGCGGGGGGATGCAGCTTAAAACGGATCCATGTCCCTCCATCCATTCCTTCAGCACCGGGTAGCCCCTGCGGATATAATCCCTGGTCCGCCGGATAATGGCGGGCCGCACCTTCTCAGAGAGGGCAAGGGCTGTCAGCTTATTTGATAACATGGTGGCACTCAGGGTGGTATATTCATGACGCGCCCAGATCTGGTCCAGGATTTCCCTGGGCCCGGCCACCCAGCCGGTCCTCAGTCCAGGCAGTCCGTAGGCTTTGCTCATGCTGCCAATGGCAAGGACCCTTTCGTACATTCCATAAAAGGAGGGAGTTTCAGCCTCACCTTCCTGTTCAGCGCCTGAGTAGACTTCATCGGCCAGGATCCAGGCCCCGTGCCTGGAAGCGATCCTGACGATGGATTCCATCTCAGGTTTTTTCATGATATATCCGGTGGGATTGTTGGGATTGCACAGTGCGATCAGTTTTGTTTCAGCAGTGACCAGTTTTTCAAGTCTCTCAAGGTCAGGGATCCATCCTTCTCTTTCAAGCAGCGAGAAGCTCTTTACCCGGTACCCATGATTTTTGGCCACACCCCAGAGTTGCATGTAATTGGGCAGCATCATGACCACCTCTTCCCCTGGCCGGAGCAGGGCCTGGATGCTGTTGAAATTGGCCTCGATGGCACCCACTGTCACCAGCACATTATCGGCGCTGGCTCCGGGGTAGAGCCTGGCAATATTCTCCCTCAGCTCGGGCCTGCCGTTGGCATGTGCATAGTTGATCTCGGTTCCGAGCAATTCCTCCAGGAAACCTTTCTTATAATCCAGTAGTTCACTGAGCAGCATGGGATGTACCCCGCTCTCGGAAAGATTATAATCCACCGTCTGTTCGTACAGGGACATGTACCTTTCCATTTCAAAGGGCTGGAATTCTGTCATCATAGGCTGATTTATTGACCGAAATATACGAATCTGGGAAAGAATAGAATTGACTTGCATTGCCCTCTTTATTATTTTTAGGGATTCTAAATGCCTGGATCATTCCTATGGATAAAAAGGAGATTGACCGGATATTCTACAGGGACGGATACCGGTTGGCTTACAGCTGCCTGGAGAATGGAGCGACTGCAGCACGGCTGACGGAAGGGATCCGTCAGTTGTACGCGGCAGTGGATGATCTGCTGGATTCATTCTTAAAACGAACGGCCGCCGAAGGAAAACCGGCCGATTGTAAAAATAAATGTAGCTGGTGTTGCCACCAGGCTGTCCTGGCAGTCACCCACGAATTCCTTTACATCCGGGAGCACATCAAGGGCCATTTCGATGAAGCTTCCAGTTCCCTTATTTTAGAAAAGGCAAGGAACAAGTCAATGCTGACGCTCCATAAACCATTAAAGGAACAACTCATGGTCAGGTCCCCGTGCCCTTTCCTGGACTCGGGCTCATGCTCCGTATACGTTGCAAGACCCATGGCCTGCCGCATCTACCTCTCTTCCTCGGTTGGGGAATGCAAAAGGGATCATGATGATCCGGGGAACGGGCGCACCAATGTGGGTCTCTTCGAGTTTCCCCTGCAAGCCGGAAGGATGCTCAATGAAGGATTCGTGGCCTATTTGAAACAGACGGGTTTCCAGGTTACTGAGTTATCCATGGAACAGGGCTATTCTTCCATGGTGACCCAGGGGCAAACCATGGATGACTGGATCAGGAGGAGCATTTCCCCACAATAGGGGTGCCCTTGTTTGAATTTGTGGCTTTTTATCCCATATTTTCGCCTAATTTTGCCATCCTAAAGCTTTATCATGAAACAGATCCACCTTGGTGTCATTCGTGAGACAAAGGTCCCGCCCGACCGGCGCGTCCCGCTGACCCCTTTGCAGTGCAGGCAATTGTCGGCGCTTTACCCCTCTTTGAAGATCAGTGTGCAATCATCGGCGAAAAGGTGTTTCTCCGACCAGGAATATAAAGATGAAGGGGTGGCGGTCATGGAAAAGCTCGACGGATGCGATGTGCTTATGGGCGTCAAAGAGGTGAAGATCAATGCCCTGGTGGAGGACAGGACCTACTTTTTCTTTTCCCACACGGCCAAGATGCAACCCTACAACCGGGACCTGCTCGGGGCTGTCATTCACAAAAGGATCAGGCTCATCGATTATGAGTACCTGACCGGCCGGGACCAGGTCAGGGTGGTGGCTTTTGGAAGGTGGGCTGGGGTGGTTGGTGCCTATAATGGGTTGAGAGCCTATGGATTGCGCCATGGAGGATTTCAGCTGCAGGCGGCTTCCAAGTGCCGTGACCTGGAGGAGTTGAAAGCGGAACTTCGAAAGGTGGAGCTTGGCCGGACCAGGATCCTCCTTTCCGGGGGTGGAAGGGTGGCTGGGGGCGCCACCGAGATCCTGGATGCAGCTGGGATCAGTCATGTGGACCCCGGGGATTACATGAGCCAGGTGTATGACCATCCCGTCTATACCCGGCTTGATCCCTGGCATTATACAAAGCGGCGGGATGGCTCACCTTTCGATTTCAAACATTTCATCGCCCACCCCGAAGGGTATGAAAACACTTTTCCTCCTTTTGCTGCCCGGACGGACCTGTTCGTGGCCTGTCATTTCTGGGATCCCCGCTCACCGGTTCTAATGACCCGGGAGCAGATGAAGGGGGAGGGCTTCCCCATATCCATCATTGCCGATATCAGTTGTGACATCAACGGACCTATCCCCTCCACCATCAGGGCATCCACCATTGCGGAGCCTTTCTATGGATATGATCCTGTTTCGGGAGAGGAGACGGAGCCATTCAGGGAGGAGTCCATAACCGTCATGGCGGTGGATAACCTGCCGGGTGAATTGCCGCGGGATGCCTCAGCAGATTTCGGTGAGGCCCTGGTGGAACATGTGATCCCCGAATTGCTGGGTGTGAAGAATACCGGGATGCTGGACCGGGCATCCATTGCCGCCGGGGGGCGCCTTACCGAGGGCTATGCTTACCTGAAAGATTACCTGGAAGGAAGGGCATGACCCGGTCAGGCAGGGCGGTCAAAGAAACACTCCACCTGGCTGTGCAACCAGAGCAATGATGCGGGCAGGGAGGAGCTGATCTGCTTTCTTAACAACTGCCCGGTCACCTTTTCTTTCTCCCTGCCGCTCACAAGGAGGAGGATCTTCCTTGCGCCAAGTATTTGTTGCATACCGAGGGTGAGCCCGTACCGGGGACGCGTCCCGGTGGAACTGATCATGCTGTGCTGCAGGGTCTCCTCGCTCAGCGCTGCCACGTGGCTGCCTGGCTCAAGAAAATCTCCGGGTTCATTCAAACCCAGGTGACCATTTTTACCCAGCCCCAGGATGCAAAGATCAATGGGGCCCCGGCGGTGAAGTTCAGATTCTATCCTGCCGCACTCCGCCCGTGGATCAGCCGGATCTGAAAGGAAGGAGAGGTAGTTTCCCGGTGGGATTCCCAGGGGATCAAGCAACCTGGTTTTCAGGTAGTGTTCACAACTGGAGGGATGATCCATGGGAATGCCTCCCCATTCATCAAGCTTGATAATCCTGAGTCTGGTGAAAAGGGTGCTGTCCAGGATGGACCTGGCAACCAGTTCATCATACAAACCCGAAGGGGAATTTCCGGTAGGGGTGCAGAGCAGGAGTCCGGGGTTCTGTTCGACTTCAGAAATGACCAGTGAGGCCGCCTGTGCACTCATATCCTGGTAATCCTTGCAGTAGGTGATGTTCATCGCAAAAGGGGCTCTATTTTTTCCAGAGCCTGATTGGCCTGTCAGCCTCTGTGTGAAATGGTAAATAAACTTTCCGGCCGCTTCCGGCCGACTCGTAGGCCGCGAAGATGATCTCCATGACCGCTTTCCCATCCTCACCGGTCACCAGTGGTTGCCTGTCATTCTTCACACAATCCACAAAATGCTCAAATTCCTGTGGAAATCCATAATTCCAGGTCTCTTCGTACATGGTGAAACTCCAGCCTATGGTGTTGCCGGCCTTCTCCACCGCGTAGCCAACCCCTTTGTTGCTGTAGGTCTGGATTGAGTTCCCCTGGAGTACATCCGCGTAGGCAACCCCCTCTGAGCCGTGGATCTCGGCCCGGTCATCCATCCCGCCCAGTTTGGTCCAGCTCTCTTCAGCCACCGCGGTGACGCCATTCTCAAATTCCAGGATGATGATGGCATTGTCATCCCCCCTGGTTTTTTTCCCGTGCACAGAGGTATTCATCTGGGCGTAGACCGACCTGACCGGGTTGTTTCCGTTGAGCCACCTGAAGAACTGGAATGCATGGCATCCCATGTCCATGGTGACCCCACCCCCGGAACGCTCCACATCCCAGAAATGGTCGGCATGGGGCCCATCGTGTTTTTCAGATTGCTTAAGCAGCACGGGATCCCCCAGGGCACCCTCATCCAGCAGGCTTTTTAACCTTACATATTTTGGGGTAAAACAGAGCTCCTCCGCATACATCAGTTTCACACCGGCCCGTTTGCAGGCATCAATCATCAGATCGGCCTCTTTCAGGTTCATGCTGAATGGTTTCTCCACCACGATATGTTTTCCTGCAGCAGCGGCTTTCAGGGTAATCTCGCAATGGAGGTAATTGGGGGCGCCGATCACCACCATGTCAATATCATCCATATCCAGCATCTCTTCCAGGCTGGTGAAATGGTTGGGGATGTGGTATTTTTCTGCAAACTTCCGGGCATGCCCGTCTGTGGGAGACATGACTGCCACCAACCGGGCATCTGGGACCAGTTGAAGGGATTCTGCGTGGATGGTGGAAATGAATTGCGACCCGATAAGGCCCACACCTACTTTTTTTGACATATCGATTGTTTTTTTCAGCCCTGGCGTGCATGGAGATGCAACGCTGCTGCTCCAAATATAGCCACATTTGATGTTTCAGAAAAGAGCACCTTCAGATTTTTAAGGGTCGATGGAAAGGCAAAATCTGAAATTGATTCCTTCATGGCCCCTTCGAAAAGGGTACTTGCTTTCGCCACTGAACCCCCGATGATGATCATGACGGGATCCACTGCCATGATGATGGTCTTGATCCCGTTGCCCAGGTGCATTCCGAAATCCCGGTAGGCTTCAATGGCCCACGCTGCTCCCTTTCGGGCCTCCCTGGCCACTTCCTCCCCGTTCCTGCCAAAGGTCCTTGAAAAGAACATACCGCTGCAATAGTGTTCATAAATGCCATCCAGGTAGGGAATGTTCCCGAACTCCCCCGAGCAGGTGTTGGCATCCGGGAGGAGGTTCCCGTTTTTTATGATCCCCGACCCCATCCCCGTACCCAGGGTTATGCCCACAAAGTCGTCCACCCCCTGGTATTTTCCGTATCGATACTCTCCCAGGGCAAAACAATTGGAGTCGTTGTCCAGGTGCACCGGGATTTGGAATTCCTTTTCAAGCAAGGCTTTCAGAGGGACTTCGGTCCAGGAGGGGATGTTATGTACATCGTAGACGATGCCCTGCTTCCTGTCCACCAGTCCCGGTACCCCGATCCCGATGCCGGCCACCTCCCGGGTCAGGAGCTTTCCGATCAGCCCCTGGATCAGCCCAACGGTCTCCATGGGGTCAACCGCGTCGGCATTGATGGGCTTCTGGAGCGTTTTCACCATTTTTTGATCACGGATGATCCCAGCGGCCACTTTGGTCCCGCCGAGATCAATCCCGATCAAAGCATTTCCTTTTTCAGTCTGCATTATCCGTGGAATGGGGTAGCAATGATCAGTTGTAGTGACTCCGGTCGTCTTTGTCCTGACCGTCTTTCCATTGATCCATCCTGGAGAGGCTCCAGATCAGTCCGAAAGCGCCTACCCCCAGCAGGACATAACCCAGTGGACGGATCATTGCCAGGTTGATGGTAAAAACGACACCAATGGCCAGCAGGAACATGCTGATGATCCAAAGGTTTCTGTAATCACGGTTTTTTTTCTGCTGGTACATGGGTTATTTCTGGTTTTTCAGGTTTGAGATGACCCGCAACGGATCACTGGCCGAAAAGATGGTGTTCCCCACCACGAATGCATCCACACCAGCCTCAACAAGGGTTGCGACGTTCCCTTCGGTGACCCCGCCATCCACCTGGATCAGCGTCTCAGCTCCGGCTTCAAGGATCATCTTTTTCAGCTTCCTGATCTTCCCGTAGGATGCGTCGATGAACTTCTGTCCCCCGAATCCCGGGTTCACGGTCATCACCAGCACCATGTTCAGGTCTTTAAGCACAGGCTGGAGAAGGCTCACATCGGTATGGGGATTGACCGCGACCGCCGGTTTCATCCCAAGTTCCCTGATCCTCTGAATGGTGCGGTGAAGATGGGGGCATGTCTCGTAATGCACCGTGAGCCAGTCCGCGCCTGCTTCCCTGTATTGTTCCAGGTAGCGGTCTGGATCCACGATCATCAGGTGCACATCCAGAGGTTTTCTGGATGCGGTTTTAATCTGGCGGATCACGGGGAATCCAAAAGTGAGGTTGGGGACAAATACTCCGTCCATGATATCCAGGTGCAGCATATCGGCTTCTGAAGCATTGACCATTTCAATCTCCTTCTCCAGGTGGAGAAAGTCGGCCGTCAATATGGAGGGAAGGATCAAATGGTTGCTCATGGTTGGCGTATTTACACAAAAATAGTTTTTTAAAACCGATTGTCCCAAATTCATGAAAGAATCCGGTGAACCTCCTCAGATGTGACTGCAATCACTAACTTTATGGCTGAGAAACAAGGAGGGCCAGTCCTATAAAAACAAGAACCTACTGAAATGATCATTTTTGAAGTAATTATTGCAGAGAGAACGGGAATCCCGGTCAGGCAGGTAAAAAATACAGTGGAATTGCTGGAGCAGGGGGCCACCATCCCCTTTATAAGCCGCTACCGGAAGGAGCATACAGGCAGCCTGGATGAAGTGAAGATCACCTCCATCAGGGATGAGCTGAACAAGCTGAAGGAGCTCCAGAAAAGGCAGGAGTATATCCTGAAGACCATTGATGAGCAGGGGCAGCTTACAGAGGAGCTGAGAGAGAAGATCGAAACCTGCCTGGATCCGGTGATGCTGGAGGATATCTACCTCCCATTCAAGCCCAAGCGAAAGACCAGGGCCACCATTGCCCGCGAAAAAGGACTGGAACCCCTGGCAGGGATCATCATGAAACAACAGGAGCGGCAGCTGGAGAAAGTTGCATCCGGTTTTTTGTCTGACCAGGTAGCGGACCTTGAAGAGGCCTTTCAGGGTGCCAGGGATATCATTGCCGAATGGGTGAACGAGGATCAGCGGGCCAGGAAGACGGTGAGGTCCCATTTTGACCGCTCCGCGGTGATTACCTCCAAAGTGTTGAAAGGGAAGGAGGAGGAGGGAGTCAAATTCAGTGACTATTTTGAATTCAGCGAGCCGCTGAAGCGATGCCCGGGGCACAGGATCCTGGCCATGAGAAGGGGGGAACAGGAGGGGTTTCTGAAACTTTCCATCCATCCCGATCAGCCGAAGGTGATCGATTCCCTGGAGAGGCAGTTTGTGATCACGCCACTTGAAGTGGGACAACAGGTCTCTGAGGCGGTCAGGGATTCCTATAAAAGATTGATCCATCCTTCCATCGAGAATGAGTATGGCGCACTCCACAAGGAAAAAGCGGACCAGGAAGCCATCAGGGTTTTTGCGGAGAACCTCAGGCAACTGCTGCTGGCTTCACCCCTTGGACAGAAACGCGTCCTGGCGCTTGATCCGGGCTTCAGGACCGGATGCAAACTGGTATGCCTGGATGCGCAGGGGAACCTGGTCCATAACGAGACCATCTATCCCCATCCTCCGCAGTCGGACAGGGCAGGAGCCACCAGGAAAGTCTCCTCCCTGGTCCAGCAATACAAGACCGAAGCCATCGCCATCGGAAACGGGACCGCCAGCAGGGAGACTGAACGATTCATCCGGATGATCAGGTTCCCCCACGATATCGAGGTCTATGTGGTGAACGAGTCGGGTGCATCCATCTATTCGGCCTCCAAGATCGCCAGGGATGAATTTCCCGACTTTGATGTGACCGTCCGCGGTGCGGTCTCCATTGGAAGGAGACTGATGGACCCGCTGGCCGAACTGGTGAAGATCGATCCCAAATCCATCGGGGTGGGACAGTACCAGCATGATGTGGACCAGGGAAACCTGAAAAGGAGCCTGGATGAAGTGGTGGAGAGTTGTGTGAACATGGTGGGGGTGAACGTGAATACTGCCAGCAGGCACCTGCTTACCTATGTGTCAGGACTGGGACCGGTGCTGGCCCAGAACGTGGTGGAGTACCGTCAGAAGGTGGGTGCGTTCAGCTCCCGGGAGGAGTTGAAAAAAGTTCCCCGGATGGGTGAAAAAGCCTTTGAGCAGTGTGCCGGGTTCCTTCGCATCGAAGGAGCTCAAAACCCGCTGGATAATTCGGCGGTCCATCCTGAAAGCTACCACATCGTGGAGCGGATGGCTGCAGATCTGAAGGTGGACATGAATCAACTGGTAAGGAATGATTCACTGGTTAAAACCATTGAGCTTCAGAAATATGTATCAGGGGATATCGGACTGCCCACCCTGGAGGATATCAGGTCCGAGCTTGAAAAACCCGGCCGTGACCCCAGGGAGCAGATCGAAGTGTTTGAATTTGATCATGGGGTATACAGCATGGAAGATCTGATCCCGGGCATGGACCTTCCCGGGATCGTTACCAATATTACCAAGTTCGGGGCGTTTGTGGATGTGGGGGTCAAACAGGACGGGCTGGTGCATATATCACAGCTGGCCGACCGGTTTGTGAGGGATCCCAACGATGTGGTGAAGATCCATCAGCATGTAAGGGTGAAGGTTCTTGAAGTGGACATCAGCCGCAAAAGAATCCAGCTCTCCATGAAAGGATTGGGGAATCCAAAGGCGTGAACAACCTCCATGCAGGATTGTTATTTGGGTTATGGGATTCAGCATGCTTTTGCCCAGGATTTTTCGTCCGCCCGTATACCAGGGGAGGAGCGATCCGGAAAACTATTTCGAAGGCTGGTATTTTAAACTGGTGGATCCGCTTGGAGCGCACATCTGGTCCATCATTCCGGGGATATCCTTCTCCGAGGACACCCACAGTTTTATCCAGGTCATCCAGGCAAAGAACGGCAATACCCATTATCACCGCTTTCCCGCATCATCCTTTTCATACAGCAGGAAGGAGTTTTTGGTGAGGATAGGGCCCAATGAGTTCTCCGACCGGAAGATCCATTTAGCATTGAAAAACGGGGAGATGGAAATAAGTGGGGAGCTCTCCTTTGAAAAGGTGCGGCCTTTTCCAGTTAAACCCCTGGCACCCGGGATCATGGGCTGGTATGCCTTCGTGCCCTTCATGGAGTGCTACCATGGCGTGGTCTCCATGCAGCATGACCTGGCCGGTTCCCTTCAGATCAATGGATCCATGGTGGACTTTGGGGGAGGCAAGGGCTACGTTGAAAAGGACTGGGGGAGGAGCATGCCTTCTGACTGGATCTGGATGCAAAGCAACCATTTTGGGTCAGATCGGGGTGCATCTTTCATGCTTTCTGTGGCCAGGATTCCCTGGCTGAAGAGTTATTTCCCGGGATTTCTTGCTTTCCTGCTCATCAACGGCAGGGTATACCGTTTTGCCACATACAACCGTTCAAAGGTGACCTCCCTGGAGGTTTCGGACCGGGAAGTAAGGGTGGTACTCGAAAACAGGCGTTACCGGCTTGAGGTGAAAGCCCTCAGGATGGACGGAGGGGTGCTGAAGGCCCCGCGCCACGGTTCCATGAAACGGGAGATCAAAGAGAGCATCATCTCCACCTTGCACCTGGAGCTGAAGGACCGCCATGGAAATGTGCTATTCAGCGATGCGGGCCGCTTTGCAGGGCTTGAAATCGTGGGCGATATGCAGCAATATTATTAATAAAATATTGATTAATTTTGCGTACTCAAATCATTAGACCATGAAAAAGACCAGCACGGCCATCCTGATCATAGCGGTTGCAGTGGCCCTTGAGTCATGTAATACAAATACCCAGATGGAACCACCTGTAGCTGCCAAGAAACCGAAAGAACTGACCATACACGGAGATACCAGGACCGATAACTATTACTGGTTGAGGGAGAGAGAAAACCCTGAAGTAATTGCATACCTCGAAGCTGAGAACAGTTACAGGGAGTCGGTGATGAAGGGAACCGAGAAGTTTCAGAAAAGGCTCTTCGACGAAATTGTGGGCAGGATCAAGCAGGACGATGAGAGCGTTCCTTACAGGGACAACGGGTACTTTTACTATTCCAGGTATGAGGAGGAAAAAGAGTATCCCATCTATTGCCGGAAAAAAGGGTCCATGGAAGCAGAAGAGGAGGTAATGCTGAATGTGAATGAATTGGCCCGGGGATATGACTATTTCCGTGTGGGAGGATTGAGCGTGAGTCCGGATAACCGCTACCTGGCCATTGGAATTGATACGGTCAGCCGCAGGAAATATACCCTCTATGTGAAGGACCTCCTATCCGGTAAAATGATGGATGATGTGATCCCCCTGACCACCGGGAGTGCCGAATGGGGCAACGACAACATGACCCTTTTCTATACCCGGAAGGATGATGTGACGCTCCGGAGCATGGCCATATACAGGCACAGCCTGGGAACAAGCAAGACAAGGGATGTGCAGGTTTTCGAAGAAGGGGATGAGACCTTCAGCACTGATGTCTTCAAATCCAAATCAAAGCAATACCTGATCATCGGGAGCTCAAGCATTCTCTCCAGTGAATACCGGTACCTTTCCGCGGACAACCCTGAGGGTGAGTTTAAAGTGATCCAGCCCCGTGAAAGGGGATTGGAATACGATGTGACGCATTACGGGGATCACTTTTATATCCGGACCAACCTGGATGCCAAAAATTTCAGGTTGATGAAGACACCGGTAGACAGGACCGGGAAGGAGAACTGGGAAGAGGTGATCGGTCACCGGGAGGATGTATTTTTAGAGGGCCTGGAGATCTTCAAGGAATACATGGTGCTGGAGGAACGGAAGGAAGGGCTCAACCAGCTCAGGGTGATCCGCCTGGAGGATGGAGAGGAGCATTACATTGAAATGGGAGAGGAAGTGTATACGGTCTATGTCTCCGCCAATCCAGAATTTGACAGTGAGGTCCTGCGCTACACCTACTCTTCTCTGACCACTCCCTATACCACCTTCGATTACCACATGAAGGAGAGGAAGAAGGAGCTGATGAAGCAGGACGAGGTGCTGGGTGGTGATTTTGATCCGGCAAACTACGAGGCCAAGCGCATCTATGCAGTGGCATTTGACGGGAAAAAGATCCCCATGAGCATTGTTTACAGAAAGGGTATGGAATTGAATGGGACAAATCCGACCCTCCTTTACGGGTATGGATCCTACGGGATCACCATGGACCCCAGTTTCAGTTCCTCCAGGCTTTCCCTGCTTGACCGGGGATTCGTGTTTGCCATGGCCCACGTGAGGGGAAGCCAGATCTACGGCAGGAGCTGGTATGAAGATGGAAAATTGCTGAAGAAAATGAACACCTTCACGGATTTCAACAGCTGTGCGGAGCACCTGATCCAGGAGCACTACACTTCACCCGGGCACCTCTATGCCCTAGGAGGCAGTGCCGGCGGTTTGCTGATGGGAGCCGTGATCAACCTGAACCCCGAATTATACAAGGGGGTGATCGCCGCAGTACCCTTCGTGGACGTGGTGACCACCATGCTTGATGAGGATATACCCCTGACCACAGGTGAATATGATGAGTGGGGTAACCCCAATGATGAGGAGTACTATTATTATATGCTCAGTTATTCCCCCTACGACCAGGTGGAAGCCAGGGATTATCCGAACCTCATGGTGACTACGGGACTGAATGACAGCCAGGTGCAATACTGGGAACCGGCCAAATGGGTAGCCAAACTGAGGGATCTGAAGACCGATGATAACCTGCTGGTCATGTACTGCAACATGGATACCGGTCACGGAGGCGCATCGGGAAGGTTTGAAAGGTTCAAGGAGACGGCCATGGAGTATGCATTCCTGTTCCAGCTGGAAGGCATTACCCAATAATAGAGGCACGGAAAATATTTCAGATGTTACCTTTTACGAGCAAAACCACATACAGGGTCACCTATGCCGATACGGACCAGATGGGGGTGATCTATTACGGGAACTATGGCCGGTTGCTTGAGATTGGCCGAACGGAGATGATCCGCGAACTGGGCATGCCTTATATCGAACTGGAAAAAAGCGGCATTGTGATGCCGGTCTACTCGGTGGAGTCCAGGTACCGGAATGTGATCGGGTATGATGAACTGGTCACCATCGAGACGACCCTGAAGGAGATGCCCGCCGCACGCATTGAGTTCTTCACCCGCATTTTCAATGAAAAGGGAATCCTGGCCCACGAGGCCAAAACAGTGCTGGTGTTCCTCAGTATGGAAACCAACCGGCCGGTGAGGGCCCCGGAGCGGTTACTGGAAATTATAAGGAACCTTTAGGGCACAAGTGTGATCAGGGTGATCTCGGGCCGGATGCCGACCCTTCCGGGAAATCCCGTAAAGCCCAACCCCCTGTTCACATAGAGGAACTGCCCGTTTTCACCATAAAGTCCTCCCCAGTTTTTATAGGCCCACCGGGAAGGGCTCCAGCGTAAATTACCGATCTCTATTCCGAATTGCATGCCATGGGTGTGGCCTGACAGGGTGAGCGAGACTGGCTCCCTTCCGCGCACCCGTAGGTCCCAGTGGGATGGATCATGGGACATCAGGATCTTGACCAGCCCGGGATCGGTGCCTGCCATGGCCTCCTCCAGGTCCCCGAATTGGGGGAAAGGCGGTTTGCCCCAGTTTTCCACCCCCACGAGCTCAATGGACTGGCCATCCAGGGAGAGCCTTCTGTGTTCGTTCAGCAGCAGGTCGAAACCCGCCGCACGGATCTTATGCTTCAGCCTTTCCAGGTTGTCATCCTCCTCTGTTTTTGAGTCCCATCTGTAATATTGCCCGTAATCGTGGTTCCCGAGGATGGCATATTTTCCAAGACGGGCTTCCAATCCTGCCAGGATCCCAATGAAGGGATCCATCTCCTCTGAAAAGTTGCTGACCATATCCCCTGTAAACAGGATCAGATCCGGATCGAGCAGGTTCACCCGCTCCACCACCTTCCGGATATGCTCTGGATGATGGTAAAACCCGGCCAGGTGGAGGTCTGAAAGTTGCACGATCCTCAGCCCGTTGAAGGCGGGGGGCAATGCGGTTATTTTCACCTCCTCCCGGAAGACCTTCACATTGTTCCTGCCCCTGATCATCCCCAGGCCAAACATGATGAACAGGATCACTGCAACCGTGCTTCCGGAAAAGAGAAAATAGGCCCTGAGTCCATCTGCTTTCAATCCGAACAGGCGGGCCGCCAGCAGGGTCAGGTCTCCCATCAGCTGGACCACATTGAAAGTGATCTTCGGGACATAAAGCATCAGGAAGATTCCCACGATCAGCATGGCCCCGAACAACCGGGAAGGATCCCTCAAATGCTGAAACCGCGTCCCGGCCCAGACCAGGGCAAGGGACATGAGGGCGCTCATGGCCCAGAACCCCACGGAAAAAATCCTTTGCTTTTCAGGCTGGAACGATGCCAGGTGCAGGATTCCCCTGTAGGCATAGAGGTCCATGGCAATGATGAAGAGGATAAAAAGAAGGAAGAAGATGAGGGATCGCATGGGATTTAATTTCGAATTCTTTTCATTATAAATATAAGCATCGTAATTTTAAGAGCATGAGAACTACAAAACAGCTAACGGGACAGATTGTTCTGCTCCTGGCCTTTCATCTCCTCCTTCATGGATATGCAGGCGCCCAGACCACCACCCCACCCGCCGCCCATTCCTTTGCACCCCTTCCGGAAATCCTGGTGAGTGAAGCAGGGATTCCCATTACCACCACTGATCTTTGGGAGACGCTCCGCCGGGACGAAATCCTGGAGCTGTTCAGGGATCATGTCTACGGGCACGTGCCCGGGGCCCGATTGTCGGTGTGGTATGACGTGGTTTTCTGCGACAGGAACGCACTTGGGGGGACAGCCGTGCAAAAGGAGGTGGAGGCAAAGGTGAGCAATGGAGAGGATACGGTGGTTTTTACCGTGCTGGTGTTCCTGCCAAAAACCGCCCAGGGAGCGGTTCCCCTTTTCCTGGGATTGAATTTTAACGGGAACCATACCATCCATCCGGACAGGCAGATCACCATCACGGATGCATGGGTCCCCAATCATGCGGATCTTGGTATTTCGGACCACAGGGCCAGCGAAGGGAGCAGGGGAGCAAACGCATCCCGCTGGCCGGTGGAGATGATCCTCTCCAGGGGCTACGGGGTGGCCACAGTATATTCCGGTGAAATTGACCCCGATTTTGATGATGGGTTCAGAAATGGTGTACACCGGTTATTCCCCCCGGATTCAGCCGGGAGGGATCCAGGCGCCTGGGGTACCCTGGCTACCTGGGCATGGGGATTGTCGAGGGCCCTGGACTATTTTGAGACGGATCCCGATGTGGATGCCGGAAGGGTGGCGGTGATCGGTCACTCGCGGATGGGGAAAGCCGCCCTCTGGGCCGGTGCCGAAGATGAAAGGTTCGCCATGGTGGTCTCCAATAATTCGGGGTGCGGGGGAGCGGCCCTCTCCCGGAGGGCCGTGGGTGAGCGCGTGAGCAGGATCAACGAGGTTTTTCCACACTGGTTCGATGACCGGTTCCAGGAATACAATGACAACGAAGCAGCACTGCCCGTGGACCAGCACATGCTCATGGCACTAATGGCGCCCCGTCCCCTCTATGTGGCCAGTGCGCAGGAGGACGAGTGGGCAGATCCTTACGGGGAGTACCTTTCCCTCTATTACGGATCCCCTGCGTATGGATTGTATGGATATGAAACACTGCAAAGCGACCAGCTGCCCGGGGTGGATGAACCCCGATGGATCGGGAAGCTGGGAACCCATATCCGGACCGGTGTGCATGATATCACCCGCTATGACTGGGAACAGTACCTGGATTTTGCGGATCAGCAGCTTCTGAAGGGGAACACCGGTGCGACCGGGGAGGTGCGATCGGAAGCGTGGATCAGAAGCCACCTGAGAGGCTCGGCCCCCCGCCTGATCCTCACACCGGAAATAGAAGCAATGGTCCGCATGAAACTGGTTGGCGCGGATCCACTGACCTCCATGGGCCTTCAGCTCCTGAACCGGGAGGCCGGGTCAATCCTGGCACTTGAACCACTTGTGTATCAAAAGACCGGACGGAGGCTCCTCGGGGTTTCCCGGGAGGCCATCAGGCGCCTCACCACCCTGGCACTGGTCTACCGGTTTGAACGGGATCAGCGCTATTTGCAGAAGCTGGAAGAGGAGCTGGTGGCCGTCTGCTCGTTCGTGGATTGGAACCCGTCCCATTTCCTGGATGTGGCAGAGATGGCCGCAGGGATTGGGCTCGCCCTGGATTGGGCGGGGGAGTGGCTCTCTCCCGGGGTACACCGGATGGCTGTGAATTCCATCCTGGATAAGGCCCTCAGGCCCGGGATGAAGGAGTCTGCGGACAACTGGTGGGTCGACGTGCACCACAACTGGAACCTGGTGTGTCACGGGGGACTCGCCCTGGCTGCCCTGGCCGTATTTGAGGAAGAACCGGAACTGGCCTCCGGAGTCATTGCAAGGGCTGTGGAGAAAATTCCCCTGGCCCTGGAACCCTATGCCCCCGGCGGGATCTATCCCGAAGGCCCCTCCTACTGGTTTTATGCCACCACCTATCTCACCGTGGCGGTTTCGGCCCTGGAATCTGCGCTGGGGAGTGATTTTGGGTTCACTGAGGCACCCGGGGTGCTGGAAAGCGCCATATTCAGTCAGGTTACAGCCGGACCATCCGGCCTCTATTTCAATTACTTTGATGCCAGCCTGGAGGGATTTCTGAGCCTCGAACATTTCGGGCTGCTCGCATGGTTTGCGAACCGCTCGAATTCGGGAGTAGATCTTTCCGCTTATAAAGAGTTGCTCAGGGAGGAGCTATCCGATCCGGGGCATTCCAGGGGCACCCGTTTTTCCGGTGCATTCTTTCTGAACATGGCGCAGACTGATCCTGGTCAGGACCGGCCTTTTATCTACCCGGATGCCTGGTCAGGAGGAGGGGAGGAGTCCATTGTCATATTCCGTGACCCCGGGCATGACAGCGAAGATCTCTTCCTGGCAGCAAAGGGAGGCATGGCCGCTGACAACCATGGCAACATGGACGCAGGCTCCTTCATTTTCGAACTTGGAGGGGTAAGGTGGTCCGTGGATCCCGGGAACCAGGATTACAATACACTTGAACAGATCATGGGAGGGGCACTGTGGAGCAGTGCCCAGGGATCAGGGCGGTGGACCCTCCTCACAAAGAACAATTATGGGCACAGCACCCTGAGCCTCAACGGGGAGTTGCACATGGCTGATGCCAGGGCCACGCTGATCAGGGAGGACCGCCGGACCGCACATCCGGAGGCCACCTTTGATCTGACCCCTTTGTTCGGGGAGCACATCCTGCTTGCCCATCGCACCTTTCAAAGGAACTCCGCATTCAGTCTGAGGATCATTGACCGGCTGGAATTTTCGCCTTCCACGGAATCGATTACCTGGCAAATGATCACCACCGCTGATGCAGTGGTCGCCACGGACCATGTGGTGTTAAGGGAGGAGGGAAAGGAACTCTATCTGCGCCCGGTGTCAGGGCTCCCGTTCGTGGTTAGGGTGGTGCCACTCTCTCCGCCACCCCTCCCTTATGATAAAAACATCCCCGGACTGCAACGGATCGAATTCCAGGTGGAGAGGTCTGCGTTCCCGGGTAATTCGGGTGAACTGATGGTGGAGCTCGGCATGTACCCGTTGAAAAGCAATTGAGCGGGTACGATTTAAAAAAACAGTACATTTGAAAATGATTGCATTTGAAGCCTATTTAAAGGAGAACCTGGTGTTGCTGGACGGGGCCATGGGGTCGCTGATCTATGAGAAGGGGGTGTTTATTGATAAGTGTTATGATGAATTGAACCTTTCCCGTCCCGAACTGATCAGGTCCATCCACGAGGAATACCTGCGGGCTGGTGCAAAGGTGCTGGAAACCAATACATACGGAGCCAACCGGTTCAAACTCAAATCCCACAACCTTTACGACCAGATGGAGGAGATCAATTCCACCGGGGTTGCCCTTGCCCGTTCAGCAGCGGGTGATCATGCCTATGTGGCTGGTTCCATGGGGCCTTCAGGGGTAGAGATTGAGCCATGGGGTGACACCACTCTGGAGGAGGTATTCCAGGCCTGCGCGGAGCAATCCGGGTACCTGCTGAAGGCCGGGGTGGACCTTTTCATCCTGGAGACTTTCCAGGATATCAGGGAGATGGAGCAGGCCATTGCAGCCATTCGCAGCATCAGTGATCTTCCGGTGATTGCCATGATGACCGTGGGGGAGGATGGAAAGACCCGCTATGGCGTTGACCTCGATGATGTAACCTGCCGGCTCCTTGGAACAGGGGCTACGGCCATTGGCCTGAACTGCACGGTAGGGCCCAAACCCATGCTCGATTTTGTGGAAAGCATGAGCAAGATCTCCGATAAACCCCTGTGCATCATGCCCAATGCCGGCCGTCCCCAATATACAGACGGCCGCATGATCTACCTGAGTACACCGGAGTATTTTTCCGTCTATACCAAACGATTCATTGACATGGGAGTGAGGGTCCTGGGCGGGTGTTGCGGCACCACCCCCGACCATATTTCCAAGATGGCTAATGCACTGGCCATGAAGCAAACCAGGATCCAGCATTCCATTCGCATCGGAATAAGACCGGTCACTGAAGAGCCCCTGCCCGAACCTGTACCGATGGAAGAGAAATCAAATCTCTCCAGGAAACTTGCATCGGGCAAACAGGTGGTCCTGGTGGAAATGGTCCCCCCGAGAAGCACCGATATCAGCAAATCGCTGGAGGGAGCCATCCTTTTAAAAGAGAGCCGGGTGGATGCCATTAATATTCCCGACGGACCCAGGGCATCGGCGAGAATGACAGGCCTGGCGCTGGCCGTACTGACCCAGAACCAGGTGGGGATTGAAACCGTGCTGCACTATACCTGCCGGGACCGCAACCTGCTGGGAATGCAGTCAGATCTCCTGGGGGCGGCTGCCATGGGGATAAGGAACATCCTGGCCATCACCGGTGATCCTCCCATGATCGGAGATTATCCCCAGGCCACGGCGGTATTTGATATCGACTCCATCGGGCTTGTTCACCTGATCAATAACCTGAACCATGGGATCGATGTGGGAGAAAAACGCATCGGTGATCCCACCGCTTTTTTCACGGGGGTGGGACTCGATCCAAACAGTGTGAATCCGGATCACGAGATTCATCGCCTGGGCCTGAAAAAGGAGGCGGGGGCCGAGTTTATCATCACACAACCGGTCTTTGATGTAGCCTCCCTGGAGGCATTTATGGAGCGTGTGGATATGGGGAACCTCTCCCTTCTGGCGGGGATCTGGCCCCTGGTGAGCCTGCGGAACGCCGAATTCATGAAGAACGAGGTACCCGGTGTATATGTCCCCGATGCTGTGATTGAAAGGATCGCGAAGTTTGATACCAGGGAGGATCAGCTGAAGGCAGGAATAGAGATTGCCCGCTCCATGGTCGACAGGGTGCTTGGTTTCGTGCAGGGAATCCAGGTAAGTGCCCCCTTTGGAAGGTACTCCCTGGCCGTAGAGGTGGCTGAAGCAATTTTGATCCGGGATTAACGGATCTCACTATAAAATTTCAGATCATGAAGAGACTTGCCGGTTTTATGCTGGCGGTGGTCCTTTGCAACGGCCCTGCAACCGCCCAGCTTCATCCCGATTACGAAAACCCCGAGGTGTTTGAGCGCAACCAGGAGCCCCCCCATGCCACTTTGATGCCCTATGAAACCCTCGAGCAGGCCCTGGCAGGGGAGCGGAAATCATCTCCCTATCACCTCTCCTTAAATGGCACCTGGCAGTTCCATTGGGCTGAAAATCCGTCCCTGGCACCGGAGGGTTTTTATGATCCTGATTTTCAACGGAGTGAATGGGATGAGATCGGGGTGCCCTCCAACTGGCAGATGGAAGGATTCGGGTATCCCCTGTTCCGGAACATCGGTCAGCCCCACCCCGAGGCCCCCCCCCGGGTTCCCGAAGGCTTTAACCCGGTGGGTTCCTATTTCAGAACTTTTACGCTTCCCGATGAGTGGATCGGGAGACCGCTCCTCCTTCATTTTGAAGGGGTCCATTCGGCTTCCTATGTCTGGATCAACGGGAAGGAGGTGGGGTATAACCAGGGCGGCATGGAGCCGGCCGAATATGATATCACACCCTATATCACCGGGGGAGAGAACAGCATCGCTGTGAAAGTGCTTCGATACAGCGATGGATCCTATATGGAGGACCAGGATACATGGCGCCTTTCGGGAATTTACAGGGACGTCTATCTTATCTCCACACCCACCCTCCACATGCGTGATTTCTTTATCACCACGGACCTGGATGAACACTACCAAAATGCCACCCTTCACCTGGTTACCGAGGTGGAAAATTTCAACCGGCAGAAGACGGAAGTGTGGTCGGTCCGGATGCGTTTGTTCGATGAGGACCTGAATCCGGTTCCGGGAGGTGAAGGGGTCATGAGGGGTGATCCGGTGGCAGGGCTATCGAGCCGCACCATCACCCAATCCCTTGAGGTGGTGAACCCATACAAATGGTCGGCGGAATACCCTGCGCTCTATACCCTTGTCATGGAGCTCCTCGATGAGGAGCAACAGGTGACGGAGCGACTCAGCAGCAGGGTGGGGTTTCGGGAGCTGGAGGTGATCGGTCAGACCTTTCGGGTGAATGGTGTTCCCGTCAAGTTCAACGGGGTCAACAGCCACATGCTGCATCCTGAAACTGGCCATGCGATGGATGTGGAGACCATGCGAAAGGACCTGTACCTGATGAAACAGTTCAATATCAATTGTGTCCGCACCAGCCACTATCCTCCCAACGTGGAGTACCTTGACCTGGCCGATGAACTGGGCATCTACATCGTGGATGAGACCGGTGATGAGGCCCACGCCTATACGGAGATCTCCCACATGCCACAGTGGAGGGCACAATACCTGGACCGCATGAGAAAGATGGTCTACCGGGACCGGAACCATCCTTCGGTGGTGATCTGGAGCGCTGGAAACGAGAGCGGCCCCGGCGAAAATATCTGTGCCCTCATCGCGGAAGGGAAGAGGATTGATCCAGGCCGCCCGGCCTGGATGTACGGGGGGAACCGGGATGAGGATCCCGCCACCAATCCCATTAAATGTGAGGACATTGTGGGTCCCCGGTACCTTCAGCCATTTCGCCTGGAACAGAGGTTCGGTAAATCGGATGACCCCCGTCCCTCCTTTATGGATGAGTATATTGCAGCCACTGGCAACAGCCTTGGCGGACTGGATGATTACTGGGAGCTGATCTACAGGTACCCCAGGCTTTCAGGAGGGGCGATCTGGGACTGGGTGAGTCCCGGGATCACGGCCAGGGTGCTTCTCACCACCGATGATTCACCCGGCCACATCACCTGTGCCCTGATCAACAAGGCACACCTGGTTCAGGGCGAAAGCGGGCAGTCGCTTTACCTGAGCGGGCACGATGACTGGGTGGAGGTGTACAGGGACCCTTCCCTTGACGTATCGGGTGAGGCGCTGGCAATCTCTTTCCGGATCCGTCCCGAGGTATTTAACGGAAACGCAAGCTTCCTGACCAAGGGCGATTACCAGTTCGGGATCATTCAACCAGACGATTCCCACCTGGAGTTCTATCTCAACAACGGGAAAAAGATGAGCCTGCAGGGAAAATTGCCCGGTGACTGGCTGCAGCGATGGCATCATGTGGCAGGATTATACGATGGTCAAAAGATGGAATTGTATGTGGACGGGGAGGTGATCGCATCCCAACCCTGCACGGGAAAGATCCTGAACTCTCCCTATGGGGTCACCATGGGGAAGAGTGCCGAACTGAGGGACGGCCACCAGGGTTATATGTGCCATGCCACCCTTGACCGGGTGAGGATATTTGACCAGGCCCTCTCCATTCAGGCCCTGCAGGATGATGCCGGGGCGCTGAAATCCCAATCGCTGCTCTGGCTCGATTTTGAGACGGCAATCGGGCAGGGTACCTATTATTCCATCGGGATCCCCGGCAGAACTTACGGTTTGATCTGGCCCGACCGCACCATCCAGCCCGAACTCTGGCAGTTGAAAAAGTCCCCCCAGCCCGTTCATTTCATGGCAAAGAACCTTGAAGCCGGCGAAATAGAGATCTATAACCGCCACCATTTCAGGAACATGGATGAGCTTGATGTCAG
Organism: Bacteroidota bacterium; assembly: GCA_024640885.1. Classification (GTDB taxonomy): domain Bacteria; phylum Bacteroidota; class Bacteroidia; order Bacteroidales. The sequence continues at coordinate 22,988 of JAHEEC010000026.1, forward strand.
GTGGGAGCTGACCGCCAACGGGGAGGTGGCAGCGCAGGGGAAATTGGATCTGGAACTCCCGGCCGGGGAGAAAACAACTGTCAGGATTCCTTTCAACAGGCCGGAACCGGTTCCCGGAACATGGTATCACCTGCTCATCACCTGCTTGACCACAAGGGACCAGCCCTGGGCCCCGGCCGGACATGAGGTGGCCTGGGAACAGTTTACGATGCCCTGGTTTGAGAAATCCCCGGAGGTGAAGACCGGGTCCGCTCCTCCTGAGGTGATGGAAGGGGTGGAAAGTCTGACGGTTAAAGGAGAAGGTTTTGCATATACTTTTAATAAAAAGAGCGGTACGCTCACCTCCATGGTGGTGGGGGGAAAGGAAGTCTCAGGAAAAGGGCCCCGGTTCAATGTGTGGCGGGCACCGCTGGCCAATGACCTGGATTCATGGAATTTCTGGCATACTGAAATGGGGTTTACAAAGGAATGGATGGGTAAGGAGAGTGCAAACAGCTGGCGTTCCATCGGCCTTGACAGGCTGGTGCATGACGTGGACCGTTTCACAAGCGACATGGTGGATGACGGGGTTCAGGTGTGGGTCGAGACCAGCGTCCACGCCGAAAACTACACTACTGGATTTAAGGTGCATTATCACTATACCATCAGCGGAAACGGGGTAATGAAGATATCTACCCGTGTTTCACCACGGGGGAACATTTCCCGGTGGATCCCCAAAGTGGGTCTCCAGATGGAACTGCCTTCTGATTACCAGCATCTGGAGTGGTTCGGCCGCGGGCCGTTTGAAACCTATCCCGACCGCAAGACAGGGGCCAGGGTGGGCAGGTACAGCACTACCGTGGAGGCCGATTTTGTGCCCTACATCATTCCGCAGGATTATGGGAACAAGACCGATGTCCGATGGTTTTCAATCACAGATGACAGTGGTACGGGGTTCCTGGTTTCGGGTGATGAGCCTTTCAATGCAAGCGCCCAGAAATATACCACAGATCACCTTGACCGTGCCCACTATCCATTCCAGCTAAAGGAGGAAAAGGTGGTCACATTCAACATTGATCACAGGGTGAGTGGTGTGGGAGGTACCGCAAATTCTGTCCTGAACCCTTACAGGGTCCTTCCGGGTGAATATGAATTTACATATACGCTGAGTCCGCTGGGAGGAGCTAAATGAATTGGGTGATCCTTGGAACAAAGATCAGCAGGTAGGTGAGCAGGGAGATCCCCGCTGTGAGCATCACGATGGCATTTCCCATGCTCCTGATCCTGCCCTGGTGAAAATCGGAAAGAGAAGCCTGCCTCTCGACCTGGAGCAATGCAGCCCGCCGGAATACACCGGCCACAATAAACAGGAGCGTAACCAGCACAACCAGTACCCACTGGATGGTGTTCAATTGCAAAATAATCCCTCCTGCAATGATGGGAAGGATCAATAAGAGCTGAAGTGTGAGACCAGGATCGGTGACGAAGACTTTGCGCAGACCCGCCATGATATTCTGGAGGGGAGTGGTCTCTACCTGTAGGGTATATTCTGTCGAGTTGTAATCCATGGGTTCTGGATATTTATTTGACCAAAGCTAGTAATTCTTACGTGAAATGCTAATATTTTGTTACAAAAATCACTTTTCGCGTGATATTTTTAGCATTTTGGTCACCCTCACCTCCTCTTTAAATCTCAATCTGAGGAAATAAAAACCATCATTCAGGGCATCTGCACTGTAAAAGTACTCATGTGTTCCATGGTCCAGTTCCTGGGCCATGATCACCTTCACGGTCCGGCCTGACATATCAAGGATTTCAATGGATGTTTCTCCCCTTTCAGGAAGGGCAAAACTGATCCATGTGGAATTGCCAAAAGGATTGGGGAAGTTCTGATCAAGTCGCAAAACGGAACCCTTTTTCTGGGCATTTCCCGTAGCCACCGAATCGATCTGCGACTCCAGGGTGATATAATCGATGCTCATATAGCCCATAAACGCCTTGATCTCAATGGTATTGGATCCGGGATTGAGAGGAATGATCTCATATTGCTTTTCCCAGGAATCAGTGGCCGGAGCCTCAAAAATCAACCTGTCGGATGGTGCCCCGTTGATCAAAAGATCCTGGATGCTCGGAGATCCGTAGTTGAGCATGTAGCAGATGGTCAGCTGATTCTCCTCCGCTTTATCCGTTTCGATCCCTGAAAAAGTGAGGGTCCAGTCCCTTGTAAGATCCACGAATTTTCCACCCGATGCAAGATCGCTGTCCAGGATCCATTTTCCCCCTTTAATGGTGGCATCCTCGGCTTCGAATTGCTGTTTAGTGAGGTCATGCACCTCCTTTAGGACAATTTCCGAATCCCCGGTCAGTCCACGGTGATTGACGGCGGTCCCGGTGAACTCATAAATCCCTTTGGTATCCGGGATCCAGGAGGTCCTGAAAGGAGGCTGGGTGATGCTGTCAATGAGGGTTCCGTTCACAAAAAAACGAACCATGGCAATGGTCCCGCCCAGGGGAGCTGACACACTGGCACTGATGCTAATTTCTGATCCGGGCGAGATCCATCTCCCGCCCTCCGCGCTCAGGCTGATGGTAGGATAGGGTTCTCTCACAAGGATTTTCAAAGAAAGGGAATCCTTCTGGTCGGGTTGATCCCTGTTCCTGATACAGAATGTAAATGTGGAATCGGTGGTGGGCCACACCCGCCAGCCTCCGATGGAATCCACCGGAAGATGGTTGATGGTGGCCTGCCCGGCCCCAAAGGCACTCCACGTCAGCACAGCGCTCTCCCCTTTATCAATGGCATAGCGTGTGGATTTAAATGTCTCTATCCGGAAGCCGGGATGGTTGACCCTGAATTGAAAAGGGGCCGCAGGCAGATCAGCATCATTGAAAAAATTCACATTGAAGGGATTTCCCTCCCAGGCATATCGAATGGTTTTCGGATTTGGAATCCCGTCGTTCCATACCAGGACCCTGTTGCTGTCTATTTTTGCACTTGCAGGGTAGAGCGAACCGCTTGTAGTTTCCATGGAAAACCACCGGAGCGATTGATCTGCCACCTCTTTTGCCACCAGGCCGCCCCCCACATGGTCAAAAGTGATTTCCACCTTCCCGTCCCCCCTGGTGCGGTGGCTTTTATAGCGGGGACCGGAATACACAATGGTGTCGCCATAGGCCACATACCTTGCAACGAGGGCCAGCCTTTCTCCAACCGGGGCCTTATTGGTGGGATGGATATCGGGTTCGCCGGTGTCAATGGCAGTGGCTTCGCCGCTGGCGGGCAAAGAAAGCGTCCGGCTCTGCGCGGCTCTTAACATGGGCAGGGCATCCCATGCATTTGGTGTACTTTCACTGGCTTCGCTTCCCGTGTTGGGGATCTGGACCCACAGGAAGGGGATCTCGCCCAGTGACCAGAGCTCCCGCCAGGATCGAACCAGTTGTTTCATCTGTCCGCCATACACCAGGGCATCTTCCCTGCTTCCCATATTGGATTCGCCCTGGTACCAGATGAATCCTTTGACGGGAACCCGGGTCAGGGGATGAAGCATGGTGTTATAGGCCACAGTAGGTTGAAGATAGCTTTCCCCGTTCCCAAAAACAATGTGCTCTTCATCGTAGCCAAGCATCTCTTCGCTCATCCAGGATTCGATGCGGGTTCCTCCGTAAGATGTGTTGATGATCCCGATGGGAATGTTCAGCCGGGAATAGAGGTGCCTGGCAAAGTAGTAGCCTACCGCTGTAAATCCGCCTGCGAATTCTTTGGTAGCAGGCGTCCAGCTGCTTCCATCGGGTATTTGTCCCGCGGGTTGGTTGCCCAGCTTTTTGGTGACCAGGAACTGGCGGATCTCCGGATAGTTTGCGGATGAGATTTCCTGCGTTGCATTGTCACTCTCTCTCAGTTCGAAGGCCATGTTGGACTGCCCAGATGCCAGCCAGACATCACCCACATAAATGTCACCGTATTTTATTGTATCCTTGCCTGAATTAAGGATCAATTCATGGGGGCCTCCTTCCGCCATGGATGGCAGGTAAATGGCCCAATCACCTGAAGATGAAGTGGTGGTGGAGTCTGTAATGCCATTAAGGCTTGCATATACTTTGGATCCGGCACCTGCTTTACCCCAGAGGGGTATTGCATGTTGCCGCTGCACCACCATACCGGAACCAATGATCCGGGAGGTCTGGAGCTGTGCATTCAGGGTGCCTGCCAGGGTGCCAAGCAGCACCGCAATATATAGCTTCTTTAATGCCAATGATCCCGGATCTACTTTTTCATGAATTTATTTCTTTTAGGGTGCTGCGACCTATTTATTCCAGGCGTTTATTGTTCGTCCTATCGATCAGCTGGATCACATCCACGGGTGTGAAACTTTGGAAATCGTCGATGGTCATGATGACCCCCTGTTCCAGGAGCACATCCCGGCTGTGACTGGTAGTCACCCCGATCACTTTTAGCCCGGCATTGAGGGCTGCCCTGATCCCTGCAAGGGAGTCTTCAAATACGATGCAGTGATCCTTCTTTACACCCAACCTGCTGACCGATTTAAGGTATACTTCCGGATCCGGTTTCCCGTTGGTCACATCCGATTTGTCCAGGATCAGATCAAAGAATTCCCTCAGGTTGATTTTATCCAGCGTCAGATCCACATTTCCCGTGGGCGCCGATGTGGCCAGGGCTGTTTTATGTCCTGCACCCTTGACTGCCCGTAAAAAATCTGGAAGTCCGGGCAGGGACCCCACACGGTCAGCCTTTGCGAGGATCTTCTGGAATTCTCCGTCAATTTCTTCAAGGTACCCATCCATCTCACCCTCCGAAAGCTCGTTTCCAAATAGGATCCTGAGGGATGTGGTTCCGGTCTGGCCGGAGATTGTCTTTTCGAACAGCTCGTCACTGTAAGGATACCCCGTCTTTACAAGGAAGTTTTCCCATGAAATTTTATGGTATGGATTGGAGTCGATGATCACCCCGTCCATATCAAAGATAAATCCGTATTCCATAAATGATTGAAGGCTGAAGGCTATAGCTCCACCCATGATTTTTTCTGGGAACTCTCCACTGCCTTATCCACGAAATTCATACCCCGCAACCCATCATAAATGGTCGGGAAGTCATTTGCTTCCTCCGGAGGTTCCGTACCCTCCAGGAGATGTTGCATGCAGGTGGCTGCATTCCGGTAAATATTTGCGAATGCCTCAATATATCCTTCGGGGTGACCGGCCGGTACCCGGGTGTTGTAGGCGGCAATGGGACTTACAAATCCGGTGCCTGTCCTGCGAACCTCGATGGGTTTATCCAGCCATCTTATAATCAGTGTGTTGGGTTCCATCTGGTTGAATTCGAGCCCACCCTTTTCCCCATAGACGCGAAGTTTCACTGCATTTTCCTCCCCTGCGGAAATCTGACTTGCATAGAGGACCCCGCGGGCGCCCCCGCCAAAATGAAGCAGCATGTTGGCGTCATCATCCAGGACCCTTTTAGGGACCAGGGTTCCCAGGTCCGACATCAGTTCATCCACTTCCAGACCGGTCACATATTCAGCCAGGTGGAAAGCATGTGTGCCGATATCACCCACACAGCATGTTTTTCCCGATCTTTTTGGATCACCGCGCCAGGAGGCCTGCACATGGTCGGTCTGTTCAAGGGGTTCACTGAGCCACCCCTGCGGGTATTCCACCACCACCTTTCTGATCTTGCCCAACGCACCTTCTTCGATCAGTTTCCTGGCCTCTTTCACCATGGGATACCCCGAGTAGGTGTGGGTAAGTGCGAATAACATACCGGTCTCTTCCTTGATCCTGACCATGACCTCAGCTTCATCCGAATCCAGGGCCAGCGGTTTGTCACAAACTACATGGAAACCATTTTCCATGGCCAGCTTGGCAGGCTCGAAGTGGAGGTGGTTGGGGGTGACAATACAGACGAAATCCATCCGCACACCACTGGGAAGCTTGGCTTCCTCGGTGATCATCTCCTGGTAGGTGTCATAGACCCTTTCAGGGGCCAAATAATACTCCGATCCGGTGATCCTGGATTTTTCAGGATGTGAGCTGAACGCTCCGCATACCAGGTCGATCTGGCCGTCCAGAATGGCCGCCATATAGTGAACCCGCCCTATAAATGAACCGGGACCGCCGCCCACCATGCCCATGTGAATTTTTCTCTTTGCCATTGGTCGAATGCTGTTTGAAATATGATGATATAAAGCTAGCGCTTTTTTTTGAAAATAGGGTCAACGCCCATTAGCACGGTGGCTTGGCGGGTACCTTCATTCCAATGAACATCCCATCATTGTGGGGCCTTTTTATTACATTTGGGACTGTAATCCACCTGAGCAATTATGGAAAAGATCAAATGGGGCATACTGAGTACTGCAAAAATAGGTTTAAAGCAGGTGATCCCTGCACTTCAGAAAGGGGATCGGTGCACCGTCACAGCCATTGCTTCCAGGTCACCGGATAAGGCCAGGGTGGCTGCATCCAGCCTGGGGATTGAACGATTTCATGGATCCTACGAGGCATTGCTGGCGGATCCCGAAGTGGACGTGGTTTACAATCCCCTCCCCAACAACATGCACCTGGAATGGACCCTGAAGGCCATGGAGGCCGGCAAGCACGTGCTCTGTGAGAAACCGGCAGGACTTTCAGTGGCCGAGGTGGAAGAGATGATCAGGGTCCGCGACAGGTGCGGGGTGAAAGCAGGGGAGGCATTCATGGTGAAGTCAAATCCCCAGTGGATCGAGACCCGTGAGCGGGTCCGCAGGGGAGAGGTGGGAGAGACCAGGCTGATCCAGGGAACTTTCAGCTACCACAATGTGGATCCTTCCAACATCAGGAACATTTCTGAGCTGGGAGGTGGAGGAGTATGGGATATCGGATGCTACCCTGTGACCATGTCCAGGTATATTTTTGAAGAGGAGCCTCTGCGGCTGGTGGCCATGCTTGAGTTTGATCCTGATTTTAAGACCGACCGTCTCAGCAGTGTCATGATGCAGTTTCCCTCAGGCCAGGCTCAATTCTCGGTCAGTACCCAGCTGGTTCCCTATCAGCGCATGCATATCCTTGGCACCAGGGGGCACCTGGAGGTAATGATCCCTTTCAATGCACCCAATGACAGGCCCTGCAAGGTGTCCCAGGACCGTGGCAGCATCCTTCTGGATGAGATCACAATCCACGATTACCCGGTCTCTGACCAGTATACCCACATGGGAAATGCTTTTTCAAAAGCCATCCAGGAGGATGGGGAGGTACCGGTGACCCTGGAAGATGCGCTGGGCAACACCAGGGTGCTGACCGCTATTTTTGAATCTGCGAAACAGGGGAGATGGGTGGAGCTATAACATGTAACAAGGGCTGGTTTGATATATCCTGAGCAATTTGAGGCAAAGATCGGTTTCGACCGGATCAGGGAACTTGTGGGTTCCCATTGCCTGTTTGATCCCGGACGGGACCGGGTGGGGGAAATGGGATTTATGACCGATCATGAGGCCATCCTCCGCGAGCTTAAACTGACCGAGGAGTTCTGCAGGATCACCACCGGCGAGGACGAATTCCCCATTGATCACTTCATCGACAACAGGGAAGCACTGAAGAAAGCAGAGGTGGAGGGAACCTATCTGCTTGCCGAGGAGGTCTTCGGCCTTGCAAGGAGCCTGGACTCGGTGCGTGCCATACTTCATTTCTTTCATGCCGAGCGCGAGGAGAAGTTCCCGGTCCTGGCGGAGTTGTGCAAACCCGTGAAGATATTTCCATTCATTCACGACCGCATTCAGAAGATCCTGAACAAACATGGCAAGATCAGGGATAATGCTTCAACAACCCTTCACCAGATCCGGAGGAGCCAGCAGGAAAAACAGGGCGCCGTTTCTAAAAAGCTTAACCAGATACTGGCAAAGGCGCAGCGTGAAGGATGGGTGGATAGCGATGCGGCACCCACTTACCGGAACGACAGGCCTGTGATCCCGGTGATGGCAGGGAATAAAAGGAAGCTGGGCGGCCTGATCCATGATGAATCAGCTACCGGCAGGACGGTCTTCATCGAACCTGCTGAAGTGGTTGAACTTTCCAATGAAATCAAAGAACTCGAATATGCCGAACGAAGGGAGATCATTCAGATCCTCATTGCGTTTACCACCGATATCAGGCCCTATATCCCCGAACTCCGTTCTTCCCAGGAATTTCTTTCAACCATCGATTTCATAAGGGCAAAGGCCCTCTTCTCGAACCGGATCGGAGCCATCCGGCCGGCGTTGAAGGATGAACAGGTGTTCGACTGGAAGGAAGCGGTGCACCCGCTGCTTTTCCTGGCTCACCAGTCCGAGCAAAAAGAGGTTGTCCCCCTCACCCTGCAACTCACCCGACCCAACCGGATCCTCCTGATCTCGGGACCCAATGCAGGGGGTAAATCGGTCTGCCTGAAGACCATCGGGTTGCTGCAATATATGTTGCAATGCGGACTGCTGGTGCCATGCAGGGAAGGATCCCTCTTTGGGCTCTTCGCCGGGCTGTTCATCGACATCGGGGATGAGCAATCCATCGACAATGACCTCAGCACCTACAGCTCACACCTGCTGAATATGAAGTTCTTCGTGAAGCAAGCGGCTGCCGATACCCTTATCCTGATCGATGAATTCGGGACCGGGACCGAACCCATGCTCGGAGGCGCCATTGCCGAATCGATCCTGGAGGAATTGAACCTGGCGGGCACCTACGGGATCATCACCACACACTATACCAACCTGAAGCATTACGCCACCTCATCGGAGGGGATCATCAACGGGGCCATGCTGTTCGACCACCAGAAAATGCAACCACTTTACCAGTTGCAGGTGGGAAAACCAGGAAGCTCCTTTGCATTTGAGATCGCAAGGAAGATCGGATTGCCCGAAAGTGTACTTGAAAAAGCTTCGCAGAAAGTAGGGCAGGACCACATTGATTTTGACAAACACCTTCGTGAGATCCTGCGCGATAAAAAATACTGGGAGGGAAAACGGCAGAGGATCAGGCAGTCAGAAAAAAAACTTGAGGAGCTGATGTCCCGCTATGAAGGGGAACTCAAAGAGAGCGAAAAGCAACGCAAAGCCATATTGAAGGAGGCAAAAACACAGGCCGATGCTATGCTATCAGGTGCCAATAAAAGGATCGAGAAAACCATCCGGGAGATCCGGGAGGCCGAGGCGGAAAAAGAGCGAACCAGGGCAGCCAGGCAAGCGCTTGAATCCTTCAAGCAGCAGATGGAGGCAGAGAAAGGCAAGGAGGAGCAGAAGGTGGTTGAGCAACTGAAGGAGATCCGACAGAGGGGTGAAGCGCTGGAGAGCAGGCGCCCCGACCTTCGGAAGCAATCCGTAAAAACGCTGGCCCAGAAGCAGGAGAAGGAGGATCCCCAGATCAGGGTGGGGGACATGGTCCGGATCACAGGCCAGGATACTCCCGGAGAGGTGCTGGAGATCAGGGGCAAGAGATGCGTGGTGCTCTTTGGGATGATCAAGACCACCACAAAGCTCGAGCAGCTTGAGAAACTAAAGGCCGAGGAGGCCGGGCGGATCAGGAGCCGGGATCAATCCAGGGTGCAACTGGGTGAATGGAATGTGGGTACACGGAGGGTCCAGTTCCGTCCGGATATTGACCTGCGCGGAAAGAGGGCCGATGAGGCCATGGAACTGGTGGTGGATTTCATTGACGAAGCCATTATGGTCAATGCCCGGGAGCTCAGGATCCTGCACGGTAAGGGCAATGGGATTTTGCGCCAGCTGATCAGGGAGTACCTCCATACGGTGGACCTGGTGGAATGGTACGGGGACGAACATGTGGAGAGGGGCGGCGCAGGGATCACTGTGGTGAGGCTGGAATGAGTGGGAAGGTTATAATGTGATAAAGTAATAAAGTGAGGATTGAGTATTTGCAAAGAGGGGAGATTGATGATCAGAGGTGGGACGATGCGGTAGCACGCTCCACCGCAGAGACCCTCTATCCCTACTCCTGGTACCTGGATGCAGTGGCTGACAAATGGTCCGCTCTGGTCATAGGGGATTACCGGGTGGTGATGCCGGTGGCCTGGAAGAAAAAGTACGGGCTCACCTATATCTACCAGCCTTTTTATACCCAGCAGCTTGGTGTCTTCAGCGAAGATTATGTGGATCCCCTGCTTATTTCCGAAATGCTCTCCCTGCTTTTGAAAAAGTTCAGGTTTGCCAGCATCAACTTCAATACAAAAAACCTGGTGGGAGAGGTGAAACCCTTCACGGTATATGACAAGACCAATTATGTACTGGATCTTCGGAATGAATATGATCAATTGAAGGGTGCCTTTTCCACCAATGCCAGAAGAAATGTAAAAAGGGCCATGGAGATTCCCCTTGAGGTCGCGCGGGATGTCTCCTGCGTGGAAATGGTCGCATTAAAAAAAGGGAATGATGTGATCAGTAGAAGCGAGGCTGATTACCAGTGGCTTTTGAAATTGATGGAGACCCTCATGGAAAGGGGCGCAGGACAGATCTACGGGGCGAGGGACGAGGGGCACCTGAGCGCTGCGGCTTTTTTCGGGTACAGCAGGAGCAGGGCCATATACCTTGTTTCCGCCTCAGGTGAAAGGGGGAAGGAGCAGAGGAGCATGTTCGGGATCGTGGATGCGTTTATCAGGGAGCATGCCGGCAGGGAGCTGATCCTCGATTTTGAGGGTTCCACCCTGCCATCAGTGGCCCGTTTTTTTGCCGGATTTGGAGCAAGACCCGAGATTTACCAAAATGTGACCTTCAGCAGGTTGCCCCTCTTTTTAAAAAGATTCAGGAGAAATGAGTGACCTGATCCGAAAGAAACTGGCCCCCGTTGCCCGCAGGATGGAGATGGAGAGATTGATCCGGCTCTCCGGACAACGTGATATATTTCCATTTTACCACGTGGTTTCCGGATTCCACCTGCCCCACGTCAGGCACCTTTACAGGTACCGCCGCGAGGACGAATTTGAACGGGACCTTGAGGAGATGCTGCATTGGTTTGAACCCATTGGTTTTGGTGAATACCTGGAGGGGGAATCCCGGTCAAATGGTGCCGGGCGGGGAAAGCGAAAAAGAAGAATGGCGCTCTCTTTTGACGACGGCCTGGCGGAGTGTCACCAGGTGATTGCTCCGGTCTTAAAGAGAAAAGGGGTGCCGGCCACCTTTTTCCTGAACAATCATTTCATCGATAACAGGGGCCTCTTTTACAGGTATAAAGCCTCGCTGATCGCGGACCGGATTATCTCCGAATGCAAAGCCAGGGAGGCGGCTTCGGAATATTTGAAGATCCCGGAAGCGCAGGTGGTCAGGGCTGTCCTGATGGTCAGGCAGGATCAGCAGGCCCTGCTGGATGAACTGGCCAGGAAGGTGGATTTGAACTTTGTGGAATACTTACGGGAACAACCGGTCTACATGAATTCACAACAGGTGAGGGAGATGATTGACTGGGGATTCGAAATAGGCGGGCACTCCCCCGATCATGCCGATTTTTCGTTGCTTGGGCCCGGCGAGATCACCGGCCAGATCACCACCAGCCTTGATGACCTGCAGCAGCGGTTCGGGGTAACGACCCGCTATTTCTCGTTCCCTTTCACCAGCAACGGGATCCCGCGGGAACTGATCCATAATTTAGTGGACGAAAGGGTGGTGGAACTTCTGGTGGGGACTGCGGGATTGAAGAAGACCGGCAGGCGGGAGTTTGTCCAGAGGATTCCGGTGGAGAGCCTGGAGGTGCCCTCCATGGATGTGCTCAGGACCGAGTACCTCTATTACCTGTTGAAAATGCCGCTTGGGAGGAACACCCTTCGCTATTAACCTGTAAAGACCACATCCCCATCCCCGTCCTGGATCGCAAGGGTACGGGGAACCGCTTCAATAAAATTCTTATGGGCGAAGAGCAGCTGGGGCATGGGCCGGACAGCCAGGAACCATTTTTTATATTCCATGAGATTGAGAGCCAGTTCCGGATGGCGAATGGTGGTATAGGCGCAACCATTTGAGATCATGGTGCGCATGAGTTGTGCGGCCATTATGGGTAAGAGTCCGGGCTGATCGGTGAAGAGATAGGGCGCTGAAAGCTTCCGGTCATGGACCACCAGCCAGAGCAACCCCACGCCCCCCTCCCCGGGAAGGGTGAATTTCCACAGGATGTTCTCAAACCTGCGGGCACCGTAGGAGAAGTGGTAATCCAGTGTGGGGGTCTCCTGCCCGGTGACCCACGGGTGATCCAGGATCCAGGAGAAGGTCCCGGCATCCCGGCGGAACAGGGAGTTTCCCCGGGATCTGTCAATGAGTTGTGTCAACCCGGGGTCGAAGGAGGTGATTCTTTCGATGCGGCACCGTACAGGATCTGCATCCGGAAATTGCCTGAGCTTCCTCTCCTGTACCAGGTTCAGGAGGCTGTCCCCCGCATTCAGAATGGATCTGCCGCCAAGGCGGTCTCTCCAAAGCTCCCCGAAGGCCGACCTGAGGTGAAACCTCCAACCCTTCCTCTCCGCCAGCAGGGGAAACACTCCTGTCCGGTCATACACAGCCTTCGAGTCCGGGGCGTAGTTGGTGTACATCAGCCTTCCTTCCCATTTCGCCTCGGCCAGTTGAAGCAACCGGGTGGAAAGGCCCCTCCTTCTGTATCCGGGATCCACAAAGTTTCCGCTGAGCCAGGCAAACCTTTGGGGCATCCCGCTTTCATCATAGCAGCAGTCAGGCATCAAAGTCCGGTAAGCCACCAGCCTGCCTTCATGGTGCATTTCAAAAAGGATGTGATCCGTTTGCTCCGCCCTCGGGTTTTTCAGGTAGGAGGCCAGGCGAAGAGGGCTCAGGGGTACTGTGGTGCCAGCTGAAAAAAGGGTTGTCACATGGGATTCCAGCTCTTCCAGGGTGTAGGACTTGGGATCCATGGGAAGGATTATTCGTTCTTTATCAACCTGTCGATATCTGCTTCGCTCAGGTTGGTCGGGATAAGTTTCCCGCCTTCACATTTCAGGGTCCTGGATGGGAAGCGCTTGATGAGGTTGTAGTTATGTGTGGCCATTAAGACCGCCCGTCCGCTTTCGGAGATGTAACGAAGGATTTTCATGATCTCTTCGGAGGTGGCAGGGTCCAGGTTGCCGGAAGGCTCGTCTGCAAGGATCACCTCCGGATCGTTGAGCAGCGCCCGGGCAATGACCACCCGCTGCTGCTCGCCGCCCGAAAGCTGGTGGGGCATCTTATATCCCTTGTATCCCAGGTTCACCTTTTCCAGTACCTCCGAGATCCGGTCCTTGATCTCTCCCTTGTTTTTCCAGCCCGTGGCTTTCAGCACAAACTCCAGGTTGCTGTCCACCGTCCGGTCGATCAGCAGTTTGAAGTCCTGGAAAACGATCCCGAGCTTTCTCCGGAGCAGGGGGACCTCTTTGCGTTTGATGTTTTCAAGGGAGAAACCCGAAACCTCCCCGGTGCCTTCCTGCAGGGGCAGTTCGGCATTCAGGGTTTTGATCAGGCTGGTCTTTCCGCTGCCAACCCTCCCGATGACATATACAAATTCACCCTTATCCATGGAAAAATTGACCTCCGACAACACAATGTGGTCATCGATCGCAATCAACGCATTTTCCAGGGTGATGACATTGTCCATCGCCATATCATTTTGAATATCCGGCTAAATTAAGAATTAATATTATACTAAAAATTAACATCTCTCTGTTAATTAAAAAGAAGCCGTGCCAAATGAGCCGCCTGTATTATTCGTACTTTTATCAAGTTAATCCCAATCATATGATCCATTTGAGAGCGCGCATCACAACCACCATATTTCTCATTTTATCCGTTGCCGTGCTGGGGCAGAAAAGTGCGGTGTACATCTATGGGGAAAATGACTACCTGAAGGGACTTGAACTCTATGAAAAGGAGAAATACGGGGCTGCCCGGCAGGTATTTGACCAGCTCCTTTCGGGAAATCCGGTTTCCACTTCAGAGGTCCGGTCGGAGGCCTCCTTCTACCGTGCCATGTCGGCCGTGGAGTTGCGAAACGATGATTCGGAGTACCTGACCCATAAATTCATTTCAGAATATCCCGAGAGTCCCCATGTGAACGAGGCTGCTTTCAGGCTTGCCGATTTTTTCTATGACAAGAACAGCTGGGCCAAAAGCATCTCCTGGTACAACAGGGTGGACCGATACAAGCTGGACCGCGGTGAACTCTCCGAGTTTTACTTTAAAAAGGGTTACAGCTATTATATGAGGAACGATTTTGAGGAGGCCCGGGTCAATTTCTACGAGATCCTAGATGTGGACTCCCCTTTCAACGCCCCTGCCGTCTACTATTATTCACATATCCACTATGTGCAGGAAAATTATGAAACCTCGCTTATGGGATTCCGGAAGATCGACAGGGACCCCCTGTTCTCCAGCATCGCTCCCTACTATATCTGCCAGATCCTTTACATGCAGAAGAAATATGACGAGGTGATCGATTACGCCCCGGCCCTCATGGATTCTGTCTCCGATCGCAGGCTGGGGGAAATCGCCAAGATCCTCGGGGAATCCTATTTCATGCTTCAGCGTTACAGTGAGGCCATTCCCTACCTGGAGACCTACCAGTCCCACGCGGCTGCATATACCATCCATGACAGGTACCAGCTGGCATTTGCATATTACAGCAACCAGGAATACGAGAATGCCAGGGTCCTGTTTGAGCAGATCAGTTACCGGAATACGGACATTGCACAGAGTGCCCTCTATCACCTGGCGGACTGTTATCTGAAGCTCGGGGACAAAAACAAGGCGCGCAGTGCATTTTCGCAGGCTTCCAAGATGGATTATGATCCGCGGATCCAGCAGGATGCATTGTTCAACTTTGCAAAGGTCACTTTTGAGCTCTCCTACAATCCGTTCAACGAGGCCATCAGGGCCTTTGAACAATACATCAGGAGTTACCCTGCTGCCGATAACACGGATGAGGCATACAACTACCTGGTCATGGCATACCTGGGGACAAGAAACTACAGCATGGCCATGGCTTCGCTGGAAAAGATCAGGATGCGGGATGAAAATGTGGACAGGGCCACCCAGAAAGTTGCTTTCTACCGGGGGCTGGAACTTTATAAGAACCTCAGGTTCAATGAGGCAGTTAATTCATTCGAGGTATCCCTTGAATATGCCAGGTTTGACGGGGTAATTGCAACCCGGACCTACTTCTGGCTTGGAGAAGCAGCCTTCCGGACCGGAGATCGCCAGGCGGCCCGGATGTACTACGAGGAGTTCCTGCGGGATGAGCGTTCCCGGCAACAGGAAGAGTTTCCCCTCTGCCATTACTCCATGGGGTATCTTTTCTTTGATCAGGGGTCCTACAATGAAGCCCTGGACTGGTTTGAGAGGTACCTGAAGCTTTCCGGGAGCGCACAGAGTGCAACCACTGCGGATGCATATAACCGGATGGCTGATTGTTATTTTGTCCAGACCAATTACACCAGCGCCATCGAATACTATAACCGGAGCATTCAACAGGGCAAGGCAGATGCGGATTATGCCATGTTCCAGAAGGGATTTACGCTGGGGCTGCTGGACCGGACCAGGGAAAAAGTGGAGGTGCTCAACCAGCTGATCAAGGAACAGCCCGCTTCCAACTTTGTGGATGATGCACTCTACGAGATCGGAAGAAGTTACGTGGTCCTGGATCAACCTGCCCAGGCCCAGATATATTATGAGCGGGTGGTGAGTGAACATGCCAATTCAAGCTATGCCAACGGTGCCCTGAACCAGCTCGGCCTTATTTATTACAACCAGGGGAACTATGACAGGGCACTGACCTATTATCAACAGGTGGCCACCAATTATCCGGGAACACCTGAAGCGGACAATGCCCTGACCAGCATAAAAAACATCTATGTCAGGAATGACAATGTGGACGGGTACCTGGCTTTTGTAACCGGACTGGGACAGGATATCACCCTTCGGGAACAGGATTCCCTTTCATACACCGCCGCGGAGATGGTGTACATGAAGGGAGATTGTGCACAGACCGTACGTGCCTTCCGTGACTACCTGGATGCATTTCCCAGGGGCAGGTTCCTGTTGAATGCCCATTATTACAAAGCCGATTGCCAGCTCAAACTTCAGCAGAATGAAGAGGCCCTTGAATCCCTGGACTTCATCATTGGTCAGCCCCGGAACATGTTTACCGAACCGGCCCTGATCGCCGCTTCCAAGATCAATTTCAGGCAGAAGGATTACAACCGGGCGGTGGATAATTACCGGGCCATGCTTGATCTCGCCGAACAAAAGAGCACCATTTTCGACGCCCATGTGGGGCTGATGAGGTGCTACTTTGAATTGGCAGAGTATACCAATGCCATTGAAGCTGCCAGGCAGGTGCTTCAGATGGATAAACTCCAGGAGGAGTTTGTCAGGGAGGCTAATTTCAAGATAGCCAAGTCATTCCAGGAGCTGAATGAAGCGGATTTTGCATATGATTTCTTTAAGAAAGTGGCCCGTGAGGTGAACAGCAAGGAGGGGGCAGAATCAAAATATATGGTCATCGAGTACCTCTACGAAAAGGGCAATATGGATGAAGCAGAAGAACAGGTATACAATTTTATCGAAATGAATACCCCCCACCAGTACTGGATGGGCATGGCTTTCCTGACCCTGTCGGACATCTATATCTCCAAGGATGATACCTTCTCTGCCATCAACTCCCTTCAGAGCCTGATCGATTACTATACCATCCAGGATGACGGGATCATCGCCAACGCCAGGCAACGGAAGGCTGCCCTGACCGAACAGGCAGAGGTTGATATTGCGCCGGGTACAGGAACAGTCCAGTAGTGTTACACATGAAAATGATTGAGATGACAGATCTAAAAATAACACCCCGAATCATATTGATGCTCTCCATGGCATGCCTTTTTACATATGCGGAGGGGCAGCAGGAGGAGGTGCGGGTGGTAAAGCCTTATTCTCCCACACTTTCAGGTGCCAGCAAGATCGAATTGCTTCCGGCCCTGGATGAGGAGATCGACTATGAGCTTCCCGAGTTTCATTACCAGCTCTATCCTAAAAAGTATGACAGCCAGTACAGGCTGGAGCCCATTAAGGCGGCACGGATGGTCAAGATGCCTTTGAAGAGGCTCTACAAGAGTGAGCTTACCCTGGGAATGGGGAATTACATGACCCCCCTGGCCGAATTGAGCTTTAACCAGCTCAGGTCCAGGAACGGAACCTTTGGCCTGCACCTGAAACACCACTCCATGAATGGCCAGGTTAAACTGGAAAATGACATGAAAGCCGCTGCCGGATTTAATGAGAACCTCGCAGAAATCTACGGAAGCAGGTTCATGAAAAAAAGCGTGCTGGATTACCATGCCGGGGCCAGCTACAACACTTATGTCCACTACGGTGTGGATCCTGCACTTGATACGGTGCTTGAGAGGAAAGATGCAATTCATCCATTCTTCACCGCGGAGGGCGGACTGGGACTTCATTCCATGAATGCCGATTCTTTCCATTTCAACTACGACGCCTCCCTGGATTACTACTTTTTCACCCATGATTTTGACCAGCGGGAACATGGGACCAGCGGCCAGTTCAAATTTGATAAAAGTTTAAGCGTGGTGGATATCGCAGGCGACCTGGGAGGGGCATTCTATGGCCACTACCCTGACTGGGATACGGTCATGGGACAGCATGTCATGTTCTGGCTCAATCCGCATGTGGCGAAAAGTTCAGCTGAGTGGAGGTTCACTGCCGGGTTTAATGCTTTCGGTGAGGTCAGGGACGGGGTTTTTACGCCCCATTTCTATCCCCGGGCATCGTTTCAGTTCAACATCGTAAAAGAGGTGATCGTCCCCTATTTTGGAGTGGATGGAACCCTGGAATCAAACAATTTCCGAAAGATGGTGGATGAGAATCCCTACATGGTGCCCGGACTCTCGGTGCGTCCCACCAGCCACAAACTGATTGGATATGTGGGCTTAAAGGGGAAATTCTCCGACGCGGTGGGTTACAATCTTAAAGGGAGCTACCACATCATCGATGACCAGTACTTTTTCGTCAATGACACCTCCAATTTCCTGATGAATCAGTTCACCGTGGTCTACGATGACATCACTCTTCTCAACCTGCACGGGGAGCTGTCGCTCCAGCCCACCGACGCGTGGAAGATCATCCTGGAAGGGAACTATTACAAATACACCCTGGTCCGCGAGGATCGTCCCTGGAACAAACCCACCTATGACCTCTCCCTGCTGGCCCGTTATAACATGGGAGGAAAGATCCTGGTCAATGCAGGAGTCTCGGCCATAGGCTCCAGGTACTATGAAAATTTCGTTCCGGATCTGGAGGAGACCCTCCCCATGACCATAGACGCAAACCTGGGGATCGAGTACCGCTACAGCAAGCTGCTCTCCTTCTGGGTCCGCTTCAACAACCTGGCTGCCCAGAAGTACTATCTCTACCACAACTATCCCTCCTACCGTTTCAGGGCCATGGTTGGACTCACATATGCGCTCTGATCCCGCGGGATGAAAGCGGTTCACTTATAACTGTCTTTTATGTATTTACGCAAGTTCTCCTTTCGTGAAAATGCCGGCAAAAAGATTGAATGGCTCATTGACGATGTGAGCCTGGGAGAGATCAACCTGGTGGTGGGAAAAAATTCCAGCGGAAAGACCCGGACCCTGAATGCCCTCTCCGACCTGGTGAGCATGGTCCGGGGCAAAGGGACCAGTGCCTCCGGCCCCGTATCCTACGAGTTGCTTTTCAGGAACAGTGAGAATATGATGAAATATGAGCTGGAGTATGACCTGGAGACCATCCGGATGGAACGGCTCTATGTGGAGGAGGAGCTTGTGCTGGAGAGGGGAGAGGGAGGGAGCGGGATCATCAAGTACGAAGCCACCCCGGGTTCTATTTTCCTTGAGTTTGAGATCCCACACGAGCAGCTGGCATGTTTTGCAAAGCGGGACAGGCTTCAACATCCGTTTATTGAGATCATCCATGGCTGGGCCATCAGCCTCCGCAGATTTGATTTCAGCGGGGACCTGGGCAAAACCAGGTATGCCCTGAAATCGGCCTTCGAGGCAAAAGAGGTGGATTGGAGCATCACCAATAATTCACTGGTCCCCGTGATTACCATCGCCACCGAAGAATTCCCCGAATTCAGGGAACAGGTCGTGAAAGACATGCAGGGGATCGGATATGACCTGGAAGATTTTGGGATCATCCATTTCTCTGAACACTTCAGCCATTCCACCCAGGACCGCTATGCGGTCTATAACACAGAAGCAGGCCTGGAAAAACAGGTCACACAGCGAGACATGTCCCAGGGTATGTTCAGGGCATTTTCGGTCCTTGTACAGCTCAATTACTACATCCTTTGCGGTCACAAGGGGTTTGTCATTATTGATGATATCGGGGAAGGACTCGACTTCGGCCGGGCCAAGCAACTGGTGCAATTGCTAATCGGCAAAGCCAAAAAATCGGGAATCCAGCTGATCATGTCCACCAACGATTCCTTCATTATGAATGCGGTGGATATCGAGAACTGGGCGGTGATCATGCGGGAAGGAAACAAGATCAGCCTTTACAATTACGAGAATTCCCGGGAGATTTTCGAAGAGTTTAAATTTACGGGCCTTAATAATTTTGATTTTTATGCCAGTGAGTTCTTCAGGTCCGGATTCAGGGAGGAGGAAAAGGGAGAGGATCCGGCTGAATGAAGAAACTTGCCATATTTGTCGAGGGGCTTACCGAACAGATCCTTGTAAGGCAGATGCTTCAGACCGTGCTGGACCAGAACAGGATCGCCATTCAGACGGTAAAGATCACAGGAGGGCATAACGTGAGGATGTCCTTCACCGTGATGCGGGCGGCACATGTGGATTTCCAGACCGATTATTATATCCTTGTCTACGATTGCGGGGGCGAAACCAATGTGAAGGGGTACATGTTGGCCCACAGGGAGAAACTGGTTTCCAGCGGTTATACCATGATCCTGGGCCTCAGGGATGTGTACCCAAATTTTGAGAGGGATCAGATCCCGAAACTGCTCAGGGGATTGAACCATCAACTACCCCAGAAAAAGGCCCGGACCCAGATTTACCTGGCCATCATGGAGACCGAAGCCTGGTTCCTTGGAGAGTACAGGCATCTGAAGAAAGTCTCCCGCATGCTTACCCCTGAATTTGTGGCCAAACACCTTGGATTCAATCCCAGGACGGAGAACATGGAAGACCGGAACCATCCCTCTGATGACATGAAAGCTGCGTACCAGCTTGCAGGACACGATTATACAAAAAAGCGGGACAGGCTCAACGCAGTGGTCCGGAAGCTGGATTTCAACTTCTTCACCCATGGCCTTGCCGATAAAATGCCGAGCCTGGGAGCATTCGTATCGGGTCTCGAACAGTTCTTTAAACATGACCTTTAGGGAGGATTGCCCATGGATACAGGAACCGTTGTTCAGGAGATTTTAGAGGCACTGGAGGATTTGGGTGATCCCAAAAGGAAAGAGCTGTCAAAAACCTATTTTCCTACCTCCATGAAGGTGATAGGAGTTACCAACCCGGAGATGAAAGCGGTGATCGGTGCTCTAAAGTCACGTTTCAGATCGTGGAGTGAACAGGAATGGATCGGACTTTGCAAAGATCTGGTTTCCACTGAAATATTTGAGTGTCAGGCCATGGCTTTTGAGATCATCGGGAGAAATAAGAAGATCCTTGGAGTACTGACCCGTGGGGATCTTACGGGGCTGGGAAGGAACCTGGACAACTGGGCTTCGGTGGATGGTTATTCGGTGGGCATTTACGGTGTCCTCTGGGGGCGAGGAGTAGTAACCGACCTCGATATTCAGCGCCTTCTGGGATCTGACAACCACTGGGAGAGGAGGGTGGCCGTGGTCTCCACTGTGGCCCTTAACCTCAAATCAAGGGGGGGGACGGGCGACACACTCCGGACCATTGCGGTCTGCGAAAAGG
>JAHEEC010000027.1 GCA_024640885.1 Bacteroidota bacterium
GTGATGGAAGATGCCATGGAGGACCTGGATCGGGCCATACTTTTCGATCCTGAATTTGGCGAGGCCTATTTCTATAAGGGCTATCTTCTTTTTGGACAGGATTCGAGCGGGACTGATGCAGTGCTGTTCGATGCAGCGATTTCATATGGTTTTTCCGATCCCTGGGCCTATTACTTCAGGGGACTTACAAATATCAGGGACGGAAGGGATGGGATGGCATTGAATGACATGTCACGTGCCATCGAGGGCAGGGAGGACTTTGCCCTGGCCTACCATGAACGTGCAGGGATAAAAAGGCGTTCAGGCGATCTCCAGGGTGCTCATTTCGATTACCAGACAGCCATTGAATACCAGCCCCAATTCCCGCTGGCATACAACAACAGGGGTTCAGTGAAAATCCTGATGGGCGATTTTGAGGGAGCCCTAGGGGATTACACAAATGCACTGGAACAGGATCCAAATCTGGCAATTGCCCTGAACAACAGGGGGTATGCCCGCAATTTCCTTGGGGATACCGAAGGGGCCATGAGGGATTTTGATGCCGCCATTGAACTGAACCAGAAACTTTCCTTTGCAACCCTTAATAAAGCCTCCCTGCTTGCAAAAAACCAGGAGGTGATCCCGGCCCTGGATCTGATGGATGAGATCCTGTTGGAGTATCCCGATAAGGCACTTCTTTACCTGAACAGGGGATTGATCCGGGAGATGGCCGGAGATTTGAATGGGGCCTGTGAAGATTGGAACAAAGCAAAAGACCTGGGTGCATCCCAGGCTGAAGAGTATATAAAGGAATGCAGTAATCTATAGGATTTGTATGGTATTGAGATGGGTTCATACTGGCGCAATGCTTCTTTTTGTCCAATTGCTTCTGTGGTCCCAGGAGGACATTAGGGTTCCTAAAAAGCATTTTAGGACCGGGATTGAAACCGGATTTAAAGAGGCATGGAAAAGTGTAAAGGAGGGAGATCGCTACTACAAGGGCGGGACAGGCACCTTTGACCTGGCCAGGGACCACTATCTTTTTGCGTATCAATACAATCCGGAAAGTGCAGAACTCAACTATAAACTGGGTGCCTGTTATCTGTTTACCGATGACAAGTATCAGGCCATCAATTTCCTGCATAAGGCTTACCAGCTGGATCCCGAGGTGAGCGGTGACATCCATCTTCTGCTGGGCCAGGCATTTCAGCTGGTCCTTGAATTTGACCTGGCCATGGAACAGTACAATGCACACATGGAGGGGCTGGACCAGGATGAAAAGGTGGAGTATTCGGGCGTACTGGCCAAACGCCTCAGAGAGTGCCAAAATGGGAGAACCCTCTCCAAAGATCCTTTGAGGGTCATCATCCAGAACCTTGGTGAAAATGTAAATTCAAGGTATGATGATTACAATCCGATCTTTGCCTATGGTGACAGTGCCCTATTTTTCACAAGCCGGCGGCCCACCGAAAAGTCCAAGCGCAACCCAATAGACAACAAGTTTAATGAAGACATCTACCAGTCGGTTGCCACAGGAAAAGGTTTTGGAGCAGCTGCCTTGCTTGGGAAGCCCTTTGCTTCAAAATATAATGAGTCGCTGGTGGGAATCTCAGGGGACGGGAGTCAACTTCTAATTTACAGAGGGAACATAAGCGGTGGGGACATTCAAATTTCCACATATAAATCAGAGAAGAATAAGTGGATCAGGCCAAAGAGGATAAGCGGGAAACTCTCTTCAAAAGATGGAGAAACCTCGGCGACCCTTTCTCCCGATGGAAAGGAGATCTATTACGTATCGAAGGATAAAGAGTTGACAAGGGGAGGGAAAGATATCCTTATCTCCAGGCAGGATGTCAAAGGCAAATGGAGTAAACCGCAGAATATAAGCAGTTTAATAAATACTGAATACGATGAGGAGGGGGTGTTTATTTCATCCAATGGCCGTTATCTCTATTTTGCCTCCCAGGGCCACAACAGCATGGGGGGATTTGACATATTCAGGTCTGAAAGGCTGGCCAGCGGGGCCTGGTCTGCCCCGGAGAATTTAGGGTACCCCATCAACTCACCCGATGATGAAGTATTTTACATTACGGATTCGGAGGGTATTTATGGCTACTATTCAACCATCCGTGAGGGTGGAATCGGGGCCAAGGATATCTATAAAGTAATATACCTGGGTTCGGAAAAGGAGCTGGTTTTCAGGACAGAGGATCAGCTGGTACTCGGGCCGGGACCTGAGAAAACCGGCATGCTGACACCGCCGAAACTCATGGTGCTTGATACCAGTTTCATCATGATGGGCAAGGTACTGGATACCATCGGCGCGATCACGCCGGTGATTTCCAAACTTTCCTTTATTGATCCCAATACAGGCGGGATTGATGCCACCGCGATCTCAGATGATTCGGGGTCCTATTATGTGAGCCTGCCTGCGCCAAAGATCTACGGGGTGGAGATTAATGCCTCCGGGTATCTTTACTTCCTGGATATCCTGGACCTCACATCGGCAGACAGTGATGAGCAGCTGCATCGTGATTTCTTCCTGAAAAAAGTGGAGGTGGGGATCAAGGTGGTCCTCGACAATATCTATTTTGAAACCGGCAAGGCTGTACTCCGTCCCGAATCTTTTGGAGCCCTCGACCAGGTATTCAGGTTCATGGAGAACAATCCCACCATAAAACTTGAAATATCGGGTCATACAGACAATACGGGGACTTTGCGGATCAACCAGAAGTTATCCAAGGAGAGGGCCAGGGCGGTTGTGGATTACCTGGTCAGCGGTGGGATTTCAGAAGCGATGCTTGTCTATGAGGGGTATGCCGATACCCAGCCTGTCGCAACCAATGATAACGCTGCAGGCAGGGAGAAGAACAGGCGCGTGGAGTTTAAAGTGCTCTCCAAGTAAAACCCTGCTTTTTAACAATTTCATTCCTGCTGGAAAGTATTACTTTTGTCGAATAATTCCAGCAATTCCAAATCTTTTTGAAAGTGAATAAGACTGTCTTCAATACGCGTCACCTTGAACTGGGTGCAAAGATGATCCCTTTCGCGGGATTTGAAATGCCGGTGGAGTATTCCGGTGTGCGACAGGAACACATGAACGTGAGGGAAAATGTGGGGCTGTTTGACGTTTCGCACATGGGGGAGCTATGGATCAAGGGGCCAGGTGCATTTGAGCTGGTCCAGAGACTCACATCCAATGACCTGGGAAAACTGGTGCCAGGGAGTATTCAGTATACCTGCTTCCCCAATGATAAAGGAGGGATCGTGGATGATCTCCTGGTGTACAGGTATGAGGATGAAAAGTACCTGCTGGTTGTAAATGCTGCCAATGTGGAGAAGGATTATCATTGGATCCTGAAGAATAATCAAAATGGGGCCGAAGTGCAAGACAGCTCTACGCGCATCTCCCAGCTGGCTTTGCAGGGACCCAATGCGCTGGTATTGCTTCAAAAATTGACCTCCGTCGACCTTTCATCCATTCCCTATTATCATTTTGTGACCGGTGAATTGGCCGGTGTGAAGGAAGTGATCATCAGCAACTCAGGCTATACGGGAGCAGGTGGATTTGAACTCTACATGGATAACGGGGGTGGCCTGCAGGTGTGGGACAAGCTCTTTGAAGCAGGCCAGGAATTTGGGTTAAAGCCCGCAGGTCTGGCAGCCCGGGATACCTTGAGGCTGGAGATGGGATATTGCCTCTACGGGAATGATATAGATGAAAAAACCTCCCCCATTGAAGCCGGGTTGGGTTGGATCACGAAATTTACAGACGGGAACAACTTTATCAACCGGGACTTTCTCGAAAATCAGAGATCCCAGGGTCCCGACCGGCGACTGGTGGCTTTTGAGCTCCTTGAGCGCGGTATCCCCCGGCAGCACTATCCCATCCTGGACCTGGATGGGAATCCAACCGGTGAGGTTACTTCGGGCACCATGTCGCCCATGCTCAATAAAGGGATCGGGATGGGCTATGTGGGTGCGAAGGATTCCACGCCGGGTTCTGAGGTCCGCATAGAGATCAGGAACAAACAGATTCCGGCACTGGTGGTGAAGCCGCCTTTTTATAAGCAACCGGTTAAGCGCTAAAGAATGGATCGGCTGAAGATTGAAGTATGCGTATCACCTGCCCTGTTCCCCTATTATGAGAACAGGGATGCCATTGTTGTGGTCACCGATATCCTGAGGGCCAGTTCAGCCATTGTCACTGCCTTCATGAACGGGGTGGAACGGATCATTCCGGTTGGAACCCTCGAAGAAGCCAAAGCATATAAGGATAAAGGGTATATGGTGGCAGCCGAGCGGGACGGGATCGTCAGGGATTTTGCTGATTTTGGAAATTCTCCATATAATTTCACACCCGAACGGGTGCGGGGAAACCAGATCGTCTACAGCACCACCAACGGGACCAACGCCATCCAGCTGGCATCCAGCGGTGCCCAGGTACTTATAGGGGCATATTTGAACCTGAGTGCGCTGGCCGGCCATATCAGGGAAGAGGGGAGGGACCTGCTCGTTCTGTGTGCCGGTTGGAAGAATAAATTCAACCTGGAGGATACCCTGTTTGCAGGGGCATTGGCCCAAAAAGTACTTGAAGATCAGAGGTATTATACCATTTGTGATGCCACACTTGCTTCAATTGACCTTTATGCGGCAGCCAGGGACAACATGATGGGGTATATAGAGAAAGTAGCCCAGAGGCACCGCCTGAAGAAGAACAACCTGGATGATGTGATCGGTTATTGCCATGAACTGGACCTGACCGACCTGATCCCCGCATTGCAGGGGGATTCCCTTGTTCCGGTTATGAACCAGTAGTGACCAGTTTATACAACACAAGGATGAAACTTCCTTCCCAGTTCAACAAGTCTAAAGTTATTCACAATGCTTGGTTGGCAAGCCTTTTAAGTGTAATTTTAACTGTTATCTAGATAACAACATCCATATTTCAACACACCTTTAAATCAAACGGGATGAAGCAGCATAATTTCTCCGCAGGACCGTCCATACTTTCGCCCTACACGATTAAGAAAACCGCTGAGGGCATACTGGACCTGGACAAATCGGGACTTTCCATCATGGAAATATCCCACCGAAGCAAAGAATTCATGGCAATAATGGATGAGACACGGCAATTGTTCGTAGAGTTGCTGGATATTCCTTCGGGCTATAGTGTATTGTTCCTTCAGGGAGGAGCCAGCTTACAATTTTGCATGGTACCTTATAACCTCCTAAAAAAGAAGGCTGCCTACCTGGATACGGGTTCCTGGGCCAACAAGGCCCTGAAGGAGGCCAAATTATTCGGAGAGGTGGATACGGTTGCCTCCTCCAAAGAGGCTAACTATTCATACATTCCAAGGGATTATTCCATTCCCCGTGATGTGGATTATTTCCATATCACGACCAATAACACCATTTACGGGACTGAAATTAAAGAGGATATGGACAGTCCGGTACACCTGGTTGCCGACATGTCCTCCGATATATTCAGCAGGCCCGTGGATGTTTCCAAATATGCCCTCATTTATGGTGGGGCGCAGAAAAACCTGGCCCCTGCAGGGGTTACATTTGTCATTGTCAAGGATGAAGTGCTGGGACATGTGGAGAGGGCCATTCCGACCATGCTTGATTACAGGATCCATATTGATAAGGAATCCATGTTCAACACACCTCCGGTGGTTGCCATTTATGCGGCAATGCATACACTTCACTGGTACAGGGAGCAGGGGGGAGTGTCAGCCATGCACAAACTGAACCTGGATAAGGCTGCCGTCCTTTACGATGAGATCGAACGCAATCCAATCTTTACATCCAATATTGCCAATGCAGATGACCGTTCTATCATGAATGTCACATTCGTGATGAAGGAGGAGTATAAGGAAAAAGAAGCTGATTTCCTTGCATTTGCAACAGCACAGGGGATGTCCGGTATTAAAGGTCACAGATCGGTGGGAGGCTTCAGGGCCTCCATTTACAATGCCATGCCAAAATCCTCCGTTGAAGCCCTGATCGGTGCCATGAGAGATTTTCAAAAGAAATTGTAACCAATAAAATGATACAAGAAAATGGCTAAAGTATTAATTGCCACGGTAAAACCTTTTTCTGCTGAAGCTGTGGAAGAGGTGAAAGGAGTTTTCCTGGATGCGGGCTATGAAGTGGAGGTTCTGGCAAAGTACCCCGGACAATCCGATCTAGTCTCGGCTATCGCAGATGTGGATGCCGTGATCATCCGAAGTGACCTTGTGGACAGGGAGGTTATTGAAGCTGCCAGGAAACTGAAGATCGTGGTGCGGGCCGGTGCAGGTTATGACAACGTGGACCTCGATGCAGCTACAGAAAAAGGGGTGGTGGTGATGAATACGCCGGGTCAGAACTCCAACGCTGTGGCCGAGCTGGCCATCGGGATGATGTTGTACATGTGCAGGAACAAGTTCAACCCGGCGACGGGCACTGAACTGAGGGGAAAGAAACTGGGCATCCACGCTTATGGATACGTGGGAAGAATCGTGGGGAATATTGCCAGGGGATTTGGCATGAAGGTTTATGCTTACGACCCGTTCATTGATAAAGTAATCATTGAACACGACGGTGTAAAATGTGAAGAAAGCGCCGAAGATCTCTACTCAAAGTGTGAATACATTTCACTTCATATCCCGGCCAACGCCGAGACCCGGGAGTCCGTTGACTTTGGACTTTTAAACCGGATGCCCGCGGGGGCCACGCTTGTCAACACCGCCAGAAAAGAGGTGATCAGTGAACAGGGATTGCTCAGGATGTTCAGTGAAAGGGATGATTTCAGATATCTCACAGATATTGCGCCTGATTGCTCAGACGAACTTGAGGCGAAATACCCAGAACGGTACTTTTTCACTCCCAAGAAAATGGGCGCCCAGACTGCAGAAGCCAACAAGAATGCAGGTGTGGCTGCTGCCCGCCAGATTGTGAACTTCCTGGAGAAAGGGGACACTACCTTTAAAGTGAATCAGTAGATGGCAAAATTGCATGCGTTCAAAGGATTCCGGCCCGGTAAAGAGAATGTAAACCATGTGGCATCCAGGCCTTACGATGTATTGAACTCCAGTGAGGCGAGGGATGAGGTGAGGGGAAACCCCTGGTCATTTCTCCATGTGGTAAAACCTGAAGTGGATCTTCCTGAAGGGACGGACCTCCATTCCGATGAGGTTTACCTGAAGGGAAAGGAGAACCTTGACAGGCTCATATCTGAAGGTTATTTTGTCAGGGACCACACCGATATGCTCTATGTGTACGGCCAGACCATGTTTGGGAAAACCCAGTATGGAATTGTTGGATGTGCCGCGGTGACCGATTACCTGGATGGAGTGATCAGGAAACATGAACTTACCAGGCCCGACAAGGAGGAGGACCGCATGAACCATATCCGCGTCACCAACTTCAATGCGGAACCTGTCTTTTTTGCGTACCCTGATCACCCTGAACTTGACAGGATCGTGGAAAGGGTTGTCTCCGGAAAAGCAGAATATGATTTTACCACTGATGACGGAGTGGGGCACCATTTCTGGCTTGTAGACCGCCCCGGGGATATCCGCCGAATCACCGGAATCTTTGAAAATGAGATCCCGTATACTTATGTGGCGGATGGTCACCACCGTACGGCTGCTGCCGCCCTGGTGGGACAGGAGCGGAAGCTGCAGAATCCCGGCCACAGGGGTGACGAAGAATATAACTATTTCCTGGCAGTTCATTTCCCTGCTTCCCAGCTGACCATCATTGACTACAACCGAGTGGTCAGTGATCTGAACGGGATGTCAGCTGCCCAATTCCTGGAGGAGCTGAAGCAAGGATTCGAGGTGGAGGAGAAAGGAACCAGTATTTTCAAACCTGACCGGTTGCATCAGATCAGCATGTACCTTGAAGGCAAATGGTACTCCCTGAATGCAATGGCAGGTACCTATAATGATGAGGATCCCATCGGGTGCCTGGATGTCACCCTCCTTTCGGAACAGGTACTGGGCCCTTTGCTTAACATCACTGACCTGAGGAAATCCAGGCGAATCGATTTTGTGGGCGGTATCCGCGGATTGCAGGAACTGGCTGCCCGGGTGGACAGCGGAGAGATGGCCGTTGCCTTTGCCCTCTTCCCCGTCACCATGAAACAACTCATGGATATTGCCGATAACGGGATGATCATGCCCCCCAAGACCACTTGGTTCGAACCAAAATTGAGAAGTGGCCTGGTGATCCATTCCCTGGAATAACCTTATCTTCGGGTATGGGAATTGTTGAGAACCTCACCGAGCTTAAAAAGCAGTTACCCGGTCATGTGACCCTGGTGGCTGTGAGCAAGACAAAACCGGATGAAATGATCCTGGAGGCGTACCATGCAGGACATCGCGATTTCGGAGAAAACAAGGTCCAGGATCTCCTTGCCAAACAGGAGAGGCTTCCGGGGGATATCCGGTGGCACATGATCGGGCACCTGCAATCCAATAAGGTAAAATACCTGGCCCCTTTTGTGCATATGATCCACGGAGTGGATAGCCTGAAGTTGCTGAATACGATCCAAAGGGAGGGAGAGAAACACAACCGGATCCTCGATTGCCTCATTCAGTTTCACATCGCCATGGAGGAGACCAAATTCGGTTTTTCGAGAGATGAAGCGGTGAACCTGATTCATCCTGAGACCCTGGCTGAGCTTCATCACCTCAGGGTAAGGGGAGTCATGGGAATGGCCACCTATACTGAAAATTCAGACCAGATCAGGGAGGAGTTTCGTTTTCTAAAACGTATATTTGAAGAGTTAAAGGCTTCTGTTTTTGCGGGTCGGGAATATTTTGATCAGCTCTCCTTCGGGATGTCCGGGGATTATCAACTGGCCGTGGACGAAGGAAGCACCATGGTCCGCATTGGAAGCCTGATATTTGGACCCAGGAATTATTGAAAAACTAACTTATGACAGATCTATCCACCACCTATGCGGGCCTGTCCCTGAAAAGCCCGGTGATCGTAAGCAGCAGTGGACTCACCAGTTCGGTGGATCGCATCAGGAAAATCGCACTGGCGGGAGCCGGGGCGGTGGTGATGAAATCGCTCTTTGAGGAACAGATCATGTTTGAGGTGGCCAACCTCTCCTCTGACAGCAATTATCCTGAGGCTGAAGACTATGTCAGAACCTATGCCCGCGAAAACTCCCTGGATAATTATCTTTCGGTCATAAAAGGGGCCAAGGAAGCAGTGGATATTCCTGTCATTTCGAGCATCAATTGTGTGAGTGGCGCAGAGTGGATCGATTTTGCCCATAAAATTGAAGGTGCCGGTGCAGATGCCCTGGAGCTTAATATCTATTTCCTGCCCATTCATAAGGACAAGGATCCGAGAGAGTATGAGAGGGTCTATCTTGACCTGGTATCCAAGGTGAAGGAGCATACCTCTCTTCCCGTGATCGTGAAACTGGGAAGTGAATTTTCCAATATCACCTGGATGGTGAACCAGCTCTATCTTCGTGGGGTGGCTGCAGTGGTGCTGTTTAACCGCTTTTACGCCCCGGATATCAATACGGATGAGATGAGTTTCGGTTCCTCGGAAGTACTCAGCTCACCTGCCGATCTCAGAAATTCACTTCGCTGGATTGGTATTGTTTCGTCCCAGGTTGGGCAAATCGACCTGGCGGCCTCCACCGGAGTTCACAGTGGCATGGCTGTAATCAAACAGATACTTGCCGGTGCCACCGCCGTTCAGGTTTGTTCGGTCCTCTATCGGAATGGCATCGAATATCTCCGGGATATAATCACTGAAATGAAAAAATGGATGGAGAAGAATAAATACGAGAACACAGGTGTATTCAGGGGTAAGATGAATTATGGCAATCTGAAGGATCCCAGCGTCTATGAAAGGGCCCAGTTCATGAAGTATTTTTCACAAATGCACTGATTGTTAATAGAGGGTGATCACTTTCACCAACTCGCTCAGGAGCGGTCTTTTCAGATCATCTGCCTCCCTAATCCGTGATTTCAGACCAAACAATAGTTTATCCCGTTCATCCTGTTTCAGATCACCCACTGCTTCTTCAATCACTGTAAATGCCTCGATGGCTGCATCATAACCGCCTTTGATGACAACTTCCACAAATGTGCCTATGTGCCTGTGATAGGATAATCCGTTTTGCCAGCAGGCAGAGACCAGAATGGCCTGGATCTCAGAATAATCTTCGTTCCCAATGGCATCGGCCAGGATGGGAACAGCCTCCTCATCTTTCAGATCGCAAAGAATGGAGCGAATGGCCCCGGTGATTTGCTCATCCTCCTGGTCCATCAACAAGTCAAACAGGTCCGGCAGGACCGAGACACTGCCGTGGGTTCTTAGCTCCTTGAGCGCACCCAGGATGGCAGAGCGGTTCCCCGACCGGAGGGATTGAATGAGGTCTCTTAACCTGTCGGTATGGCCGTTCTCTGGTTCCATCGGCTTATTTGCAGAAATTGTCCAGGAACTCGCCCGCCTTGAAAACACCGTATTGAAATGCCTTCGAGTAACATTGACATGCACCGGCCCTGTCACCAAGTTTCTCCATGAGAATGGCTTTTTCATACCAGACCTCACCATTCAAAGGATCCAGGTCAAGGGCCATGGAGAGGTCTTTGTCCGCATACCTTGTTGTCCCCGTTGCGGCATAGGTCATCCCCCTGGCGAAGAAGTAATCAGCTTTGCTCCTGTCAAGGTCCAGCGCGCGGTTAAAGGATTGAATGGCGTCCAGGTAGCGTCCATTTTCAAACTGGATCTTTCCTTTTCTGTAGATGGCTTCATCATCTTCCGGAAAGTAAGTGAGGTAGAGTTTCATATCCTGCAGGGCTCCGGGAAGATCCCCCGCAAGGCTCCTGGCCTCTGCCCTTTGCAGGTATGCATCAAACCGTGCCGGATCCTGTCTGATCACCCTGTCCAATTCCGCACGCGCCTCATCAGGATTCCCTTCATCCACCAGGATTTGCGCCAGTCGCTGGGCTGCATCCAGGTTCCTTATGTCACTTTTTACGGCTGAACCAAGCTCGGACCCGGCCGCCTTTTCATTGCCCAGCTGCATGTAGATTGAAGCTTTCTCGGCCTGCACCTCGCTGCGGTTATAGCCCTGTTTTTCCAGGTCGTTCAGCAGGTTGATGGCCTCCAGGTGATTCCCCTGTGCCCTCAGGAAGAGGGCCTCCTGGAATTGTTTATCACCACTGCTGTACCAGTTTTTTTCGTTCCAGAGTTGTTGCCATGCTGATGAGCCTTCGAGCCTGGAGAGATCCTCGTCCAGGAGGATGGCAGATTCTGGCTCCCTGTATCTTGATGAGAGATGGATCCTCAAATATTTGAGGGCCTGTTCAGGATGATTCAGTTTAACCTCTGTTTTTGCCAGGTAAAAACTGCCCATCCCTGTTCTCCTTTTTTCAACCTCATAAAAAGCATCCCTTGCCGCTGGAAATTCATGTGTATGAAAGTAGGATATACCCAAAAAATAGAGGAACTCGGTTTCCCCGGGCGACTGTTGCAGTGCCTGCTTCAGGTATATTACAGCAGAATCGTACCTTTCCATGCTCATGCTGGCCCGGCCATGAAGGTATGGGTCTACCTGACCGAATCCCAGGAATGGGATCAATAAAAAAGCGGCCAGGATTCCCTGTCGCAGTATATGATCCTTATTTGGTTTCAATAAACACATCATTTTCGTCCCCTGAATAGACATAGATGAAGCCTGTCAGCGTGTACACCTCCAGGCCCGATAAACGGTATTCATATACATCACAAATATAATAGTAAACCCCAGGTGCAACCAGTTTATTGGTACCATCGATCTTTCCGTCCCAGTTGATATCCGGATCTTCGGTCTCAAATACCTGCAGTCCCCACCGGTTAAAAATCTTCATATCCACACGCTCCACATAGGAGGTCCGGAGTGGACGGTAGATATCATTGATCCCGTCGCCGTTGGGAGAGAATACATTGGCCAGGAGGTAATTGGAACATTCATCCAGGCATAGCCTGACAGAGGGTCGGGACTCGTTTTCAAATGAATCGATTGCGGTTACGAAATAGCACCCTGTCAATGAGTTTTCAGGAGAATGGTCAAATACCGTGTCGTGCCTGCTGTTGAACTCGGCTACCGGGAAGGGCGGTTGATCTGTGGTGGGGCTGTAGTAGAGCCTGTAGCCCACCACATCCAGCGCGCATGAATTGTCGGTATATTTCCATGTAACGTGGTTGTATCCGCTGTCGCATACCGAGTACCCGTTGAGTTCAGGAGGGCAGGGTGCCGTGGTGTCTACCGGGGTGGTACAATTGGTGTGGCTGTAATTCAGATTTTCGTAAAGCTTGCCATCCAGGATTCTCCAGCCTGTACTTGTGACCCTGTAACAATACTCCACTCCATTGGCAAGACCCTCATCGATGTAATGGTCCTCTGTGGTGAACCCAATGGAGTCGAAATCCCCACTGGTTTGATTGAGCCTGTAGATGGTATAGTCGTAATTGATCCATGGAACATTTTTCCGCATCTTCAGCTCAATCCGGTTGTCATCACCGGTCAGTTCGGGGTAGAGGGAGGAGGCTGTCTCCGCGGTACCGATGAGGAACCTGTTCCCCGGGGCATCATTATACAGCTCCACGCTGTATGACCATGGAAATGATTCCGTATTCACGTTTTCATCCACCCAGACCGTATCATTCAGGTCGGCGGTATTCAGTGTGCCTACCTGGATCATTTGCTGTCCCAGCAGGTCCCCGGACCTGTAGATGACATACTGGTATGGGCCATTTGCCGGAATGGTGTCCAGGGAAGAGGGACGGACCCAGGCCAGGCGGATGGAGCCGTTTGTACTGTGTTCCACCACACTTACTTCCAGCAATGAGGGTGATCCCTCCACCAGGGGTGTACAATTTTCCTGGGAAGGAAAGCTTAAAGCGCCATCCGGATAGACCGACACGATGACGTAGCAATACTCGTTCCCCTGGACCAGGCCCAGTCCATTGCGGTCATCCACAAAGAATGTGTCCGTCCTGCTGAAGGTGCTCCCGATGTGCTCATACCCCGTTTCGGGAGGTATCCCTCCCTGGCAACTGTCAGGAACATATGCTGCAGGCCCTGTTTTCCTGTAAATCCTGTAGCCGCTCACCGGAAGGCAGGTGTCAGCCGCCCAGGTGACACTGACCGAATTGCTGCCAGGAATCAGGATCGGCATTTCCGGGGCAGGTCCGAGGACCACAATGTTCACATTGCGTATATCCACAAGAGGGATCTCCGGGTGGCTGTCCTCCGCCTTGAATATGGCGGTATAATACTGTTTTCTCACGTGGGAACAATCGGTCCGCCATTCAAATCTGGCCCTGCTGTAGCCCAGCCTGGATTCGGATTCGTACACCACATAGGTGGCACGGTTTTTTTCCACCACAAAGGGTCCTCCGGTGGCCGACTGCTTGATTGAATCGTTATCCTCATCGGTGGCGATCACGTCAAAAACGAGGACTGTACCTGCAGGGATGCAATAATTGCCGGGATCGGTCTGCACAGGGGCGTGGTTGGTGGTATTGTAGACCTCGATCTGCATATCCCTGACGATATTCCCGATCTTAACCCCGCTTCTCCACTCCTCCACATCGATGGCAATGTTGTAAATACCCGTATCGGAAGGGGTGATCCAGGTCAGGTCGCCCGTATAGGGATTTACATAGAGGGTATCGCTTGAAGGCGGGAGCGTATATCCTTCGATGGGCCTCCCATCGGTCTCGGTGCAGACTGCAAGTTTATAGGAGATGCTGTCCCCGTCGGGATCATATGCGGCCGGGTTGTGGATAAAGATCTGGCCATATGCGGCCCTGTCGATGGGGGGGTTCAGCAGGATGGGTGAGGAGTTGTTCCCGATATTCGGGTTAATCAGGATGGTGGTTTTAATTGAGAATACCACGTTCACAGAATTCGGTATGTTCTTGACACCCTCGTTGCGGTTGGGATCCTGCACCACGATCTCGTATACGCCCGGTCCCGGGAAGGTGTGCTGGGTGATGTAGACATTTTTCTGGTAATAATATGGAAGTTTGGTGATGGAGATCCTGGGCGCAATGGAGAAAGAGTTATCACCCCACTGTACCTCCAGCTGGTTGCGGTCAGCCTGACTCAAAGTATAGGTGAATGTGGTGATGGTAATCTCGTAGGTCAGCTCGTCAATCTGCTTAAGGGTGATCTCACCGGCCCTGTTATGGGTGGCAAAAAGAGGTGAAAACATGGTCACCAGGAACAATATTGGAAGCCATAATCTCTTCATCGGGTCAATTCAGCAACACTTCAGCATCTTCCTTCTTCACGTCAAATTTTATACCAGTTTCCCTCTTATTAAACCCAAAGATCACAAGATTTGTCTGATCGGGGTAAATATCTGTGAGCAACGTGTTGTAAATGTACAAAGAATTTGGTTTCGATGGGATTGAGCACTCCATCTCGATTCTCATGGAGGCCTCCTCCATCACCACGGTATCAACTACAAGCGAGAGTTCAGGGGTGGACTTTTTAATGGAAATTTTAAACCTTCGCTTCAGGTAGTCTTCAAACCACGGAATATTTCTCTGCGCAGCATCCGTGAAATCAATCACTTTGCTATGGAAATGAAAATAGGCCGTCTCCCAGTCATCCCTGAATGTTTTCATGCTTATTTTCAGCATTCCGTTTTCATATGTTATATTCGTAATGGAAAGATGAATGGGATGGGCCGGGGACCATGAAGTCCACAGGAACAGGAACAGGAGAAGGGTGATCAGTCTCATGGCCATAAAATTACATAAACTTCTTTTGCAACCACATCCAATGTCTCTTTTTGAACTTTACTTCAAGCTTGGATTGCACCATATCGCCGATCTGAAGGGGTATGACCACATTCTCTTCATCCTGACCCTCTGTGCAGTATACAGCCTGAAGGAGTGGAGGAGGATCCTGATCCTGATCACTGCCTTTACCATAGGACATTCACTGACCCTAGCGCTGGCCACCCTGGACCTGATCCGGGTGGACGGGGATCTGATCGAATTCCTGATCCCGCTGACCATTTTCCTGACTGCGCTTGCCAATGTGCTCTCCAGGAAACAAATGGTGTCACCGACCCTGCATCTCCTGAAATATTCTGCTGCACTCTTTTTCGGACTGATCCACGGGTTGGGTTTTTCCAATTATCTGAGAAATTTATTGGGGAGCGAGAAAGGGCTTTTGCTTCCGCTGTTCTCATTTAATGTGGGCATTGAGGCGGGCCAGCTCATCATTGTGGCTGCGATTCTGGCCTTTACTTTTGTGCTGGTGGAACTCCTGCACTATCCCAGGCGTGAGTGGCATGTGCTGTTGTCGGGGGCAGGGCTTGGGATCTCCCTGGTATTGATGGTTGAACGATTTCCATTCTGATGGAATGGCCCGCAATACTCAGGGATTTTGAGGGATTCCTCAAGCTGGAGAAGGGACTTTCGGGGCACTCCATCGATGCCTACATATCCGATATCCGGAAGCTGATGCAGTACATGGAGCTGCAACAGCTGGAAGGCGGTCCCCAGGATCTTGATCATGACCGGTTATCCCGGTTCCTGGTATGGATCAGTGAGCTGGGACTTTCTGCCCGCAGCCAGGCACGCATTCTTTCCGGTCTCAGGGCATTCTACCGATACCTGTTGTTAGAGGAAATTGTGGAGAAAGATCCCACTGCACTTTTAGAGGGACCCAAACTGGGGCGAAAATTGCCCGAAGTGCTTTCTGTGAAGGAAATTGACGGGATGCTGGCCATGATCGACCTGAGCAAACCAGAGGGACGCCGGAACAAGGCCATGTTGGAGGTCCTTTACAGTTGCGGGCTCCGTGTAAGTGAGCTGGTGGGACTCCAGATCTCCCACATATACAGGGCTGAGGGTTTTCTACGGATCATTGGAAAAGGGGATAAGGAGCGGCTGGTCCCGGTGAGCGGACGTGCCCTGAAAGAGATCGATTTCTATCTTCCTGACAGAAATTCACTGAAAATCCATCACGGGCATGAAGATATCCTGTTTCTGAACCGCAGGGGAAGGATGATGACCCGGGTCATGGTATTCACCATCGTGAAGGAGCTGGCCTCCGCAGCAGGAATAAAGAAGCAGGTCAGTCCCCATACACTCAGGCACTCTTTTGCAACCCACCTGGTGGAGGGAGGAGCCGACCTAAGGGCGGTTCAGGAGATGCTTGGCCATGAATCGATCATCACCACGGAGATTTATACACACCTGGACCGGGAGTACCTTAGAGAGGCCATTATCAGTTTTCATCCCAGGTCAAAAAGCAAGGGCAAATCATGAAGTTATAAAGTTGGCGGAGTGGAGCGGATGAAGGCAAAGCGAAAGTAAAAGCAGAAGCAGAAGTGTACGGTTGTGATTCACTCCAGTAAGGCAGACAGGATTTCGAACGCCGGGTTTAATTTAATTTTGTGAAGCTATAAGATTCTGTCCGATCGTTAAAAGTGATCGTGTACCTACCAGCAGCTACAGGTATATTAGGACCATCCCTCTGTCCGGTTCCTTCGGGGAATAAGTTTCCACCCCAATTACAGGTCCAATTTCCGTCAGCCCTGAATTTCAGCTCTCCATCGCCGAGTGACACATCAATTTTCCAGATCCCCTTTCTTCCATGTGCCATCCAAAGATCTTCATCCCAGCCTTTCTCCGAGGCACTCCCGACAATCCCAATTGATTTATACTTAAAATCAGGATCAAAATTCTTTATTAGTTGATCCCCATTCTCTTTTATGATATGAAAGGTTTGCAATTCATGAATCCGGTTGTTCCGAAGATGTGCCAGCCGATTCACGAATTCCTTTTCTGTCAAAGCATCCCTGTATGCATCTATTTCACTTTCAGAGAGATAAACATGTGCAAAATCTTCTCCTGCGCCAATGGGAGATAGGCCATTATTTATCAGGTATTCTCGTAGATCTTGTATTTGATCTACAAAAATTGAGGAAAAAAACTCCTTTTGCCAGTTAACGTAAATGTAATATTTATAAATGGCGGTCATGAGTCTCCTGGGTTTTGACCCTTCATTTTTATTATTGTTTAATTGATCGAATCCGGTTGTATTGTATTGCGGCCAGTAAGTAATCAACACATTTGTCAAATAGTATCTTAAAGAGTCAGATGGCATTGTTACTCCGTCCTGGATCAAGCGATCCAAAGAAAGGATCTGATCTTGAAGTGAATGGATATCGATATTAATTTCAATTATGTCCATAAGTACATTGGACTCTATTTCATCAATGATAAGGTCGAAATCCCGCATATCCTGGCGATGTTCCCTCCAACTTTCTGTGAGGAAAGCCAGCATAACACTGCCGAATATGATGAGCACTTCAATCAGATATTTGCTATATTTCATTGGACCGTTTTATGGCTGCTTAAACAAATGTGTGTGTACTTGCTTATTACATGGCCATTCTTGCCTGAACATCCAGACAACTGAATAACTGCTTCATTTCTACGTTTATATTCCTGACTAATATAATTAAAATCTTAGAGGCAATTCCAAACTGCATTGAATGGCTATGGCAGGAGCGATGGATTCTGCCGGGACGCTTTAAGGATCCCATCCATGAGCCGGTTGTTGTCCTCATCGATCCTGATCCTGGCAGGATCCTGGTCGAACCACTCCACGGTGCGCCTGATTCCCTCCCTGAAGGGAATGGTGGCCACATAACCCGGGACGAAACGCTTGATCTTGGTATTATCGAAGATCACACTGCAGGCTTTGTCTCCCTTCAGGTTACCGGTCATCCAGGCCTGGCCCAACTTCTCGGCCTCCCGGCAAATGATATCCGTGGTCACATGGACGGCCCTCAGGGGGACCCCGGCAGCTTCTGCAACCGCTTCATAGATCTGGTTCCATGTGAGCACCTCGTCTGATGTAATGTGAAAGCTGTGACCGATAGCCTGCATATTACCCATCAGGCCAACGAAACCCTTGGCAAAATCCCTGGAATGGGTCAGCACCCATAGGGAAGAGCCATCCCCATGAATGATCACCTCCTTTCCCGCCCTCATCCGGTCAATGATGGTGAAATCTTCCCAGCTGCCGATGGCCACCGGGATCACCGTTTCGTAGGTGTGAGAGGGCCTTACAATGGTTACAGGGAATCCATTCTCCCGGTAGGCTTTCATAAGCAGTTCCTCACAGGCGATCTTATCACGGGAATAGTCCCAGAAAGGATTGGCCAGGGGAGTGGACTCGGTAATGAAAGGGTGGGAGGGTGGTTTCTGGTAAGCTGATGCGGAGCTGATAAAAATATACTGTTTGCACTTTCCCTTAAAATACGCAATATCCCGCTCAACCTCCCAGGGTTTGTATGCGATAAAGTTCACCACCACACCGAATTCATCTTCCTGGATGAGCGTTTTGATCGTCTCCACATCGTTCATGTCAGCGGTGAGGAGTGTGGCATTTTCCAATCCCGGTCTTTTGCGCAGGCCCCTGTTTAAAAGGTATAGATCAAAACCCTTTTCCATGGACAGTGAGGCACAGGCGGTTGAAATGTTACCTGTCCCCCCGATAAAAAGCGCTTTCATTTTTTTATTATTTTTAGTTCTTATCAATATAAGCATTAAGTCAATGAAAGCAATGAAGCTAACCGGCATCCGGGAGATGGAGATGATGGAGGTGCCCACCCCGTCCATATTGAATGACAGGGATGTGCTGATCAGGATGAAAACCCTGGGCGTGTGCGGATCCGATATCCACTACTATTTGACGGGAAAGATTGGAAGCCAGGTGGTTCAATATCCATTTACCGTGGGGCATGAAGGGGCCGGCCAGGTGGAGGCTGTGGGGAGAGGCGTAACCAGTGTGGTTCCCGGTGACCGGATTGCCATTGAACCTGCCATGCCCTGCTGGGAGTGTGACCAGTGTCTTGCTGGAAGACCGCATACCTGCCGGAAACTGAAGTTCCTGGGTTGCCCCGGTCAGGCCGAAGGCTCCCTTTCGGAATACATCGTGATGCCCGAAACCAGTTGTTTCAAGATCGCAAAGGACATGACCTACGATGAGGCTGCCATCTCGGAGCCCCTCGCCATAGGGCTGTATGCAGTGAAACAATCCATATCCATGGAGGGGGCCAGGATCGGGATCCTGGGATTTGGTCCCATCGGGATGAGCGTCATGCTTGCTGCACAGGCCCTTGGGGCCGCCGAAATCTATGTCACCGACCGGATTGATGAACGGCTCGGGATCGCAGGACGCAGTGGCGCCAGCATGACCGCCAATCCGGACAGGGAAGATGTGGTGGAGAAGATCAGTGCCAGGGTGCCAGAATTGCTGGATGTGGTGTTCGAATGCTGCGGTCAGCAGGATGCCGTTGACAATGCGGTGGACCTCCTGAAACCTGGAGGAAAGCTCATGATCATCGGGATCCCCGAATTTGACAGGTGGAGCTTCAAGGTGGATGCCTCACGGCACAAGGAATTATGCATCCAGCATGTAAGAAGACAGAATGAAGCCCTCAGGCCGGCCCTGAAGATGATGGAGCAGGGAAAAATAAACGTGGAATCCATGACCACCCACCGCTTTGATTTTAAGGATGCCAGGGCAGCATTTGACCTGGTGGCAGGGTACGCGGACGGAGTGATGAAAGCCATGATCGATTTTTGAACCAGTTGCATGCCAGGAAGATTGGATAGATCACAACCATTATACATAAAGCCAACCCCATGAAAACACTTCTGTCAACCATTGTTGCCCTGCTGATCCCGTTTCTGGCTGCTTCACAACCGGAGCTACCCGTCCAACAGTGGGAAGGGAAGACCATATTGCTCATAGGTGCCCATCCTGACGACGATGCCTACTCAATGGGAACCCTGGCAATGCTGAATGCCAATGGTAACCAGGTTTACATTGCCATCCTCACCACGGGTAACGTGGGGACGTTGGATCCGGACCTCGGGATGGTGGACCTGGCTTTGATCAGGAAACAGGAAGAGCAGGCTGCCCTGGCGGTCCTGGGAATCCCGGGCGACCATTACATCAACCTGGGGTATGATGACGGAATGCTGGAGTTTGAAGATCAGAAAGCCGTGGTTTCGGAGCTCGTCAGGGTTATTCGGAAGGTCAGGCCCCAGGTGATCTTTGCATTTGATCCTGGCAAGGGGGGCCAGCGATGGCACAAGGCAGACCACAGGGCCGCAGCATTGCTGGCAGCCGATGCAGCCAGGGCAGCCATGTGGCCCCTGATGTTCCAGGGACAGATCACTGTCGAAGGGCTGAAAGCTCATACGGTTGAGGAGTATCTTCTGTATGATTCAGCTGAAAAGGACAAAAACACCTGGGTGGATATATCGGCCTATAAAGAGAAAAAAGTGGAGGCCATGTCCCGGTATGTGAGCCAGTGGAGCTCAGGATGGTATGATTACAAGGGGCCGGAGCTGACGGAAGAGGAGGCCATGGAGGTGAAGGAGCGGGTCAGCCAGAGGATTGAATACAAGGAAGGAATTCCCGTGGAGGGATTCCGCCATTACAAAGGATTGCCGGACAACATCGGACGATGAACAACTTGATACTCATATTTTAAACCTAAATGAAAAGAAATGAAAGCATTAACCCTTACAATGACCGTACTGGCCATCCTGGTACTCAATGCCTGCAACACGCAAGAGGTGGGAATCGGGGCCAAGGCACCGGCAGGTGCTGAAATTCTGTTCGACGGCAGCCGTGCATCACTTGATGAAAACTGGACCTACTGGGAAGGACCGAGGTTCTCAGCCCAACTCCCGATCAAATGGGAAATTGTGGATGATCCTATGGACCAGGGCACTGTCGTGAACAGCAACGACCCTGCAGCTGCAGGTGGTTTGTATGGTTCGGCGGATATAGTGACCAAAAAAGCGTACCGGGACTTCAGGCTCCATGTGGAGTTCCTCATTGAGACAGAAGGCGGGAATTCGGGAGTCTACCTGCAGAACAGGTACGAAATACAGATCCTGGACGGGGACTCCACCATGCATGGACTGGGCGCGGTGATCAATGAGACCGAATCGCCCTATTATGCCTATAATGGTGTGGGGAAATGGAACTCCTATGACTTCACATTTCGTGCAGCCCGGTTCGAGAATGGCCAACGGAGTGAAAAAGCACTGGTAACCAACTACTTCAACGGAATAAAAGTCTATTCCAATATTGGAATCAACCAGGTCTGGGGAGGACCCAATTCTGGCATTGATGGCGGAAATGATGACGGGAAGGGGATTACCGATACCCCCGGCGGGATTAAATTGCAGGCCGAGGGATATCCGGTCCTTTACAGGAATGTGTGGATCAAGGAGCTGGACCTGGTGGAAGCCGATACGGATTTTTAGGAGCCGGACCTGCTGGAAAACCTTTCCGGCTCTTAGAGGCTGAAACCGGAAAGGGTTCTACTTTGACCAGAGGTGTTCGATCTCTTCGAGGGATCTTCCTTTGGTTTCCCGGATGTAAAACCGGGCAATCAACAGTTGCAGAACAGACATGGCCGAGAGGAAGAGGAATGTGACCGAACCTCCCAGGGCATCAAGCACATAAGGAAAGAACAACACCACGAGAAAATTGAACACCCACTGGGTGAAGGATGCAAGTGCCACAGCCTGACCGCGGATCCGGTTGGGGAACATCTCAGCAACCAGGGTCCAGAAAGCAGGACCGATGCATGAGGCAAAGAAGGCAATGAACAGCATGATGCAGATGGTGGTAAAGAGCGGGTTCATTTCAAAGTGGAATGCAGCTGCGAGCATCAGCAACGTGATGGCCATGCCCGAGGAACCGATCAGGTAGAAGGTCTTTCTCCCCAGCCTGTCAATAAGCCAGACTGCGAAGAAGGTGAATGCAAAATTGACCAACCCGATGAGGGAGGTTTGAAGCAATGCATTCCTTATCTCCAGTCCGGCCGCCATTAAGATCTTTGGAGCATAATCCACGACGGTATTGATACCGGTGATCTGCACAAATACCGAAAGCAGAAGCCCCAGGACCACCACCTTTCGGAACCTGGGTGAGA
The DNA here is from genome assembly GCA_024640885.1 of Bacteroidota bacterium. GTDB lineage: Bacteria > Bacteroidota > Bacteroidia > Bacteroidales. The sequence goes on from JAHEEC010000027.1 coordinate 21,990, forward strand.
AAAGCACCCTCAGGCTGGTTCCGCTGTCGGTCTCCAGCAGGCTTTTTTCGATTGAGGCAATTTCCGTCCCTGCGAAATCTTCTCCTCCGATCCTTGCCAGCACCTTTGCAGCCTGCTCCCTGAAACCGGCTTTCACCAGCCATCTTGGGCTTTCGGGGATGAATATAAGGCCGGTGAAGAAGACCACCGAAGGGATTAGTCCTGTGGCGAACATCCATCTCCAGTTCTGATCCACGTCATGAAGTGCATAGTTGACCACGTAAGAGACCAGGATCCCCATGGTTATAGCCAGCTGGTATATGGTTACAAGAGTTCCCCTGATCCTGGAAGGGGCAACCTCTGCCACGTACATGGGGGAGAGGACCGATACCGCCCCGACGGCCAGTCCTCCCAGGACGCGGAATGTAATAAAAAAAGGTGCCGAATGGGCCAGGGCCATCCCTGTGCAGGAAACGGCGAAGAAGAGGGCCACAGTAATGAGCAAACGCCTGCGTCCATATTTTTCTGTCAGTGCCCCGGTCCCGAAAGCGCCCGCGACACAGCCTGCCAGGATGGAACTTACGCCCCATCCAAGCTGTAGCTCATCCCAATGAAAGTATGGCTGGATAAATGGGATTGCACCGGATATTATGCCCACATCGAATCCGAACATGAGACCGCCGATGGTGGCAACCAGGCTGATAAAATAAAGGTATGGCCTGCCCTTCACTAAAGCGCTTTGATCTTGATGTTACGGAACCATACCTTGCTCCCGTGGTCCTGAAGGCATATTTTGCCCGTTTTTGAAAACCCGTAATCGGGATATTCGTCCCACTTGCCACTGTTGCGTCTTTCTGTCCAGTCCTCGCTCCAGGGAACAAATTCAAGCACCTTTTTTCCGTTAAGCCAGTATTCCGCAAGCTCCTCGGTGAAAACGATCTTCGAAGAGTTCCAGTCCCTAAGGTTCACCTGCTTCAGCTCTTTGTCGGGAAGGTACATGGCATAATCGGCGCCGGTCATCTGCCAGGGTTCAAGTGTGACCGAATCCCCATTTTCATCCCGGAAGCCGTCATCCTCGATAAGCTGGTATTCCGGTCCGGTTTCATAGGCAGCTTTATATTTTTCGCCTTCCACCACGTGGTACATCACACCGCTGTTGCCATGGGGCCCAAGCTTCCATTGCCATTTCAGGATGAAATTATCATATTCACCAACAGTTACGATATCTCCCCCGATATCACCGCCCAGACCCTGTCCCACAAGGCAGCCGTCCTCCACGACCCATCCGGAAATGATCTCCTCGTTAAAATTTTTCCAGCCTTCCGTGGTATTGCCGTCGAACAGAAGGAGCCAACCTTCGTTTATTTCGTCGGGGGTGAGCACATTCATCTCAGGCACTGCTTCATCTGCAGGGGTAGTGTCCGAGTTTTGTTTGGCCTGCTGGTTGCATGAGATGGTAAAAAATCCAAAGATTGCGATCGCTGCAATATTGATTGTCTTCATGGGTAAGGGATTTGATTGTTAAGATTATTTATTCCGGAAGGGTCCAGCCCTCCCTGTAATTATGTTTGATATACTCCTTTACGGTCTCCTCAGCATTGAGGGTCACATATTTGGTGTCAAAGTGCGGATGGCCATCGATCACTTTGAAATCATCGGATGATACGATTCTCAACTGGTCATTGCTGCCAATGTTGGTGAACCGCATGTTCGGGCCATCCCATAGCAACTCCCTCTCCAGGCTCTGTAGGCGGACTGCCAGGACACCCATGACCACCATTTCGTTGAAGGGGCCGGCCATGTCAAAGTTTGACATGGGCTGGATGCGGTTTTCCGGGCTCTCCTTGCAGGCACGGATCCAGTCCTGTTCGTGGGGCCAGTCCATGATCCCGCCCACCTCATATCCCTCGATCCTTCGAAGGGTTTCAGGTACATTTGGCTGCCTGCCTGACAGGAGCCTGGGATGGACCCCGCCCAGATTGCATAGCAGTTTATCCCTGGTCCCTACGAAGAGGCATCCTCCCATCTCATCCTCCATGAGGGGGTGGCCATCGGCCAGCTCCACCGGCCTGGAGGGCATCATTCCCCCGTCATACCAGAAAACTTTCACTTCGGGCATCTTCACTTTCACACCGGCAGCCAGTTTTTTTCGTTCCGGAAAAGTATACTCCACCACCTGGGCCTGAGGGGCACTTTCAGTGTTCACCAGGGTGGAAGAGCCCTGGACCCTTGTGGGATATTCCAATTGCAATGCGGAAAAAACGGGATTGAGAATGTGGCAGGCCATATCTCCAAGGGCTCCCGTCCCAAAGTCCCACCAGCCCCTCCAGTTCCAAGGTGTGTAGATCTCATGAAAGGGCCTCATGGGTGCGGGCCCGATAAAGAGGTCCCAGTTCAGCGTTTCGGGCGGGGTCATCACCTCCTTGGGTCTTTCCAGTCCCTGTGGCCAGATGGGCCGGTTGGTCCACGCATGGACCTCCCTGATTTCCCCGATCTCCCCGTTCCAGATCCACTCCTCCACGGTCCGGGCCTCCGGGGACGAGTTTCCCTGGTTGCCCATCTGGGTGGCCACCTTGTATTCCCGCGCCAGGCGAGTGAGGAGCCTCGATTCATAGACGGAATGGGTCAGGGGCTTCTGGCAGTAGACATGCTTGCCCATTTTTATGGCAGTGGCTGCAATGGCCGCATGGGTGTGGTCCGCTGTGGCGATCATTACCCCATCAATATCATCGCCCATCTCCTCCAGCATCCTGCGCCAATCCCAGTAGCGCTTTGCGCGCGGATAATCATCAAAACACGCCTGTGCGTATTTCCAGTCCACATCACAAAGGGCCACAATCTGCTCACTATTCATGGCTCCAAGGTTTACGCGGCCTTTTCCACCGATCCCTACGCCGGCGATGTTCAATTTGTCGCTGGGGGCCACGTGGCCCAGGGTTCTCCCCATCACATAGCTGGGGATGATGGTGAGACCGGCTGCCGCAGCTGCACCAGCCTTTAGAAAAGTACGTCTTGGAATGTGCTCTTTTTTCATGGTTTGTCAGGAATAGGATGTGCATTTTTATAACCAACTAAAAATAGTAATATTTTGCGGATTCATTGCCCCCGGTGCCCGCGAACAAAAGGGAACTTCAGTTTGATGGGATTTCAGTGGCGAACCAGGCAGTTTTTTGGTAATTTAATGCGCATTAAATGGACCATTCATAAAAAAACTGTCATGGATACAAACAGAAGGAATTTTGTCAAAACGGGTGCAGCTGCGCTGGCAGCAGTGGGGATCCACAACACCCTGGGCGGATCGGTTCTTGCTCCTTCCGGAGTGCTGGGTGCCAATGAAAAGATCAACCTGGCCCTCATCGGGGCGAGGAACATGGGGTGGTATGACCTGGAGGATCTTTTGAAACAACCCAATATGGAATGTAAAACCCTATGCGATGTGGACGATTCCGTGCTAAAGGAGAAGGCCGGGGAGCTGGTAAAGCTGGGACTGAAGAAACCAAATCTGGAAAAGGATTATCGCAAAGTTCTGGATGACAAGGATATAGACGCTGTGATTGTGGGCACTCCCGATCACTGGCATTGTCTGCCGGTTGTGGAGGCTTGCCAGGCAGGAAAACATGTCTATGTGGAAAAACCGCTGGGCAACTCCATAGGGGAGATCAATGCCATGCTTGATGCGGCAAGGCGATACAAGAGCCTGGTGCAGGTAGGGCAACAGCAGCGCAGTGGATCACACTGGAAGAATGCCATAGAATTTGTCAGGTCGGGGAAGCTTGGGACCATCCGGCACGTGAAATTCTGGGCCAATTTCAATTACGGTGCGGGGAACAAACCGGTTCCCGATTCCGTCCCCCCGGCAGGGGTGGATTACGACCTGTGGCTGGGTCCGGCTCCACTCAGGCCCTTCAACCAGAATCGCTTTCATGGTTCCTGGAGAATGTTCCGGGATTATGGCGGGGGATTGATGACAGACTGGGGGGTTCACCTGGTCGATATGGGTCTATGGGCCATGGATGTGAAGACCTCGCCAACCTCCGTGCAATCACTGGGTGGCAATTTTGCCAGCAGGGAGAATGCCCTGGAGATGCCCGATACACTGACGGTGCTATATGAGATGGATGGTTACAATATGAGCTGGGAGCATAACGGGGGAGTGGAAACGGGACCCTATGACCAGAATTACGGGGTCATGTTCATGGGATCCAACGGAACGCTGGTGGCTGACCGCGACCGGTGGAGGATCTTTCCCGAAGGTAACAATGACGGGCTCAGGATGGACCCCCTGGAGGATCAACCCAGCGACCACAAATCACATATCAATCACTGTGAAAACTTTGTCAGGGCCATAAGGTACGGAGATGCACTGGCTGCCGAGATCGGGATCGGGTACCTTTCGGCACTCTATTCCCACCTGGGGAATATATCTTACCGTGCAGGGGAGAAGGTGGTGTATGATGAAAAAGCAAGGAAAATTTCCAGCTCAAAACTGGCCGATAGCCTGGTAACTCCTGAATACAGGAAACCCTGGCTATTTCCATCAATCTGATTTGTTCCGCTCCCAGTAATTCCACCAGGTGGTACCCTGACCGGGCCTGGGTTCAGGGGTGATGTGTACATAGAGGATGGTGTCGGCAGCTTCCCCGTAAGGCGCTGCGAGAACCACCTCGCCCCCGGGTGCCACGACCATGGAGCATCCGATCCCTTTCCATCCTTTCCAGGGCCCCCCGGTCATCCATCCCACATTGCTGCAGCTGGCGATCCATACCCTGAAATCGCGGGCCACCGGAGCATAGGCTTCCCTCCACATGGAGCCGTAAGGATCCTTCTGGTTGTCGTGGTCTGCCGGGACAGCCCAGCTGCTGGGAGAAAGGATCACATCTGCTCCCATGTAGGCCAGGGCTTTTGGGATTACCCGGTCTCCTGTGCTGGCATCGGCACAGATCATCAGCCCGATGGTGCCAAACTCAGTCTGGCACACATTCAGGCGGTCACCAAGGGCATAGTAAGGATGACCGATATCCAGTTCGTTGATCTTCCTGTGGAGCAGGATCAACTTCCCCTCCGGATTCATTATGACCGCTGCATTGTATACCGATTCTCCATCCTTCTCAATCAGTCCCGAACAGATATAGACTCCAAACCTTTTTGCCATTTCAGCCAGGAATGATGCCGTTTTGCCATCCGGAACAGGCTCCGCATCAGTCAGGGCGGAAGGATCCGTCCATCCCAGGTCCATGGCTTCGGGCAGGAGGATGAACCGGGCACCCTCGCCTGCCGCCTGGCGAATCATCTCAGCCGCGTGTTCCAGGTTTACCTGCCGGTCCCCGCCCACCACTTTCATCTGAACCATTGCCAGGGTGAAGGATTCCTTTGTTTGCTGGGAGATTCCCTCCGAAGGGTTTAATAAGATAAGAAATGCTGCCAGGACCAGGGATCGGATCATTTTTCCGGGGATTAAATTTTGAAAAAGATCTTTCTTTTATAGAGCCAGTAGCACAGGGACCAGGCAATGGCAAGCACAAACAGCGAATTTATAAAAAGGGCCAGGGTTTCGGAACTTCCCATCCTTACCATGGCATCTGTGACAAAGGATCCGGAAAAATCGAACAACCAGTCGGAACCGGCCGTATTCATGAACAGGTAGATGAAGATGGGATTCATTCCCACGATGGCGAAGAAGATGGTCCACCTGCGTGATCCTTTGATATCCACCACCCAGTAAAAAAGGGCCAGTGTCAGCAGGGCCCAGCCACCCGAAGCCAGGACAAAGGAGGCAGTGCAGATCCTTTTGATGATCGGGTCGGCACCTGCCCAGTCCAGGGTATAACCCAGGAGCAAAGCTGCTGTGCCAAAGATAAGGAGTGTTTTAACCTTGGTGGAACCGGTTTTTGCAGAAGCCAGCAGTTTTCCTGCAAGCACGCCCCAGATGGTATGGGCAGCAGTGGGGATGCAGTTGATGGCTACCCATCCGCCACCGTTGTTAATTTTACCCATGAGTACCATGTCCATGAAGGAGCCGAAATTGTGGTCCTTTACAAAGGGCTGGTCATATCCGGGAATATTTGTGAACCTGTAGAGCAGTTCGCTAAGAAGCAATAACCCGATGGAGATCAGCAACTGGGACTTCCAGGGCAGTCGCATTATGGCATAGGCAATGAGGATGGTCACAGATAGCTGGGAGAGCACATTCCAGAGCTCCCAGACCAGGTGCTTGCTGTAACTAATATGCAAACCCACCCCGAAAGCGAGCAAAAGGATGCATCGCCTGACAATGTGCAGCGTGATCTTCCGCCTGGGATCCCCACGTTCCAATCGCTTTTGTACCGAAAACCACATGGCCACGCCCACGATAAACATGAAATAGGGTTGCACCAGGTCCCAGAACCTCAGCCCGTTCCACGGATGATGGTGGAACTGGAGAGCCAGACCGTGCATGAAGGTGCCAGCTTCAGTGGCATTGAGCCATGTGTGGTACAGCCCTGCCCCTTCTGCCACCAGAAGGAACATAACAAGCCCCCTGAAGAGGTCCAGTGAGAGCAATCTTTCTTTCATATGGGTTAGTTTTGAGTCCTTTTCTTTCCCAGCCAGGGGATTGCTCCTGAAAACCATAGCACGGTTCCCAGGAACATGGTCAGTTTCATTTGATCTTCGGCAATCAACTCAAAATATAAGAGTAAGGATGGAACGAGGGTCATTAAAAGCCCTGCAACAGCCAATGCTTGGTATAAATATTTCATGCCAGGTCGGGTTTTACGGGTTTCTGATACAGTTTACTGAACCCCAGGTAGGCACCCAGTGAAAGGATCCAGATGGGTACGGGAAGGAAATAGAGTTCGATCTTGAAATAGAGGTTTAAGAACAGGGCCAGGGCCAGCATGAGGAACCAGGTGGCAGCAGCGGCCAGGTTGAAATCGATTTTTTTATGCTCCGCGTAGAAGGATTGAAGGCCCATCCTGGGAAAAAAGTAGAAGTCTGCCAGGATCACCGCACCCATGGGGACCAGTACCAGTCCGTAGAGCGCCACAAAATCGAGCAATTTCATCACGAGGGCCGGGAAAAGGGCAGCCACAGTGGTAATGATGCCAGCCAACAGGGTCACTTTCCACCTGGACCATCCCGAGGCCACCTGGAGGGCCATCCCGGCACGGTACAATGTGGGATTTGCGGTGGTCCACCCGGCGATGACCACACAGATGGCGCCTGCCAGCCCGATGGCTTCGAATGCGACCACTCCCGGTGCGTCGGAATTTGCCGCCGCATAGAGGATCCCCGAAGCGATCCACGCCACATAATGACCCAGGAACATCCCCACTGCCGAGGCAAAACCATATTGCCATTTCCTGGCATAGCGGAGGATGGTCAGGTCAGACATACCCAGGTGCATGGCTGCATTGGCAAGCCAGGAGAAGAAAATCACGTGCCAGATGGTGAACTGGGATTGTCCCTCTTTGGCCAGGCCCGTCCAGATGCTCTCCCTGGCCACCTCCCAGAAATTGCCACTCCCTGGGGTGATTCCCAGTTTGGGAAGCACCGCGATGGCAGCTGTCACAAAGATCAGGAACATCCAGGGTGCGGCCACCTTTGCAAATCGCGCCAGTGCATCGAACCCCAGGATGGCCATGGTGGTGATCACAGCACCCACTCCCAGGACCGTGACCACCCAGCCCACACTGTTGGGAAACATGTCCTGCAGGGCAGGCATCTCTATTCCAAAGGGTATTCCCACAGCCGTGGCAGCCACGGCGACCATTGCACCTGCAAGGAAACAGAACATCAGGGCATTGACGATGTTGTAGATGAAAACCAGCATTGTACCACAGATCTTTTTCAGCTGCCAGTAAAGGGATAACCTGACCTTCACCGCAATGGGAGCTGTCAGAAAGGCCCAGCTGCAAATGGCCAGGATATTCCCGATCAGGCCACCGAGGAACATATCCTTCACGGAGACTCCGTGGGCCACAAACAACATTCCGATCACGAACTCGGTCCCCGCCACGTGCTCCCCCGCATACATTCCCAGGAAATTTCCAATGCCCTGGAGCTTATTTTGGGTGACCGGTTCCCGGTCGAATTCATAAAGGCCGTCAAGCCGTTTGGAGATGGAAGATCTGGAAGCCATACGCTATAATTTCAAATTGTGCATGTAAGATAACGTTCTGGGAGGTTCGGAACAATTCACAATCTGAGCGATTAGTTGTACTTTTTGAGCCATATTATCCGGTTCCCTTCCTGATTTCTGACGGTGAAACCCCCGTTTTTTTCTTAAAAATGCGGCTGAAATAGTGTACCGAATGGAATCCAAGTTCGAAAGCAATCTCTTTAATGCTCATATGGGTTGCAATCAACATCTCCCTGGCGCGCCTGACTTTCAGATCCAGGTGGTATTGTACGGGGGCAATCCCCGTGTATTGCTTGAACATCTTCCTGAAATAGGAGTACCCGATATGGTTTTCCTCGGCATATTGCTTAAAGTCAATCTCTTTGCCAACCTCTTCCCTCATCTCGAAGCAGGCATCCCGGATCACCATGGCCACCTTTTTGCCGGAAAAATTTCGCTGTTTTTCGATGGATACCATGTACCCCATCAACTTCATGATCATTCCGGAAGCCACCTGCTGAAAGCCCGGTTTCTCCTCGCGAACAATCTCGAAAATCTGATGATAGGTATCGATAAATTCTTCCCGGTTCCCGATCCACTGAACCGGTCGCTGGGAATAGGATTTGTCGTGGCCCAGTATTTTTCGGGGGATCGAGCCGTCGAATCCCACATAATTTTCCATCCATCCACTTCCCCTGTCGGGCCGGTAACGGTGCCAGACCCCTGGCCTTGTGACCAGAAGGGATCCCGGCTTGATGGGAACTTTTGAGGTCATCGTTTCATAGATCCCGGTCCCTTTGGTGATATAATTGATCTGGAATTCATTCAGGATCCTTCCTTTTTCCCAGGTAAAATAATATCCGGAAGGATGGTTATGGTCGGGATAGGAGGTCAGGCCCGGAGGGATGAGCAATTTTCCAGCTGCGTTCACATAGATTCCCCAATCCTTATCCTCTTCTCCGGGTGTCAGGTATTTGAAGAATTGCTCCATGTGGCTAAAATTATCAAAAAACAATCGCAAAAAGTGCAACATTTTGCTCAAAATATCCATTGATCAAGGATAAGGCATGTACTACATTTATATCAAAAAGTAGATCAAATGAATAAAACAAACTCCATTCGGGAGGCATTTAAGCTGGCCAGGGCGCAGTACCAGCACCTTGGCGTGGATGTGGATCTTGCCCTCGATAAATTGAAGAATGTGGAGATCTCCCTCCATTGCTGGCAGACCGATGATGTGGGTGGATTCGAAGCAGCCGATCCGGCCCTGAAAGGGGGTGGGATTGCAGTGACGGGTAATTATCCTGGTAAAGCGAGAAATATTGCAGAAATGAGGCAGGACCTGGAGGAGGTGATCTCAATGTTGCCCGGAAGGCAAAGACTCAACCTTCATGCCAGCTACGGGGAGTTTGGTAAAAAATTTGTAGAACGTGATGAGATTGAACCCGCTCATTTTCAAGGCTGGATCGACTGGGCCCGGGAGATGGGATTGGCGCTGGATTTCAACTGCACCTGCTTCTCACATCCAAAAGCCGATGGTGGATTCACCCTTTCAAGCAAAGACGAGGAGATTAGGCAGTTCTGGGTGGAACACACCAAAAGGACCAGGGCCATTGCGGCCGAAATGGGAAGACAACAGGGAAGCTGCTGTATCCATAACATCTGGATCCCTGACGGATCCAAGGATATCCCGGTGGACAGGTTCGCTCACAGGGCGCTGTTGAAGAGGTCCCTGGATGAAATCTTCCAGCTGGATTATCCGCGGGATCATTTGAAGGATTCCATCGAGAGCAAACTTTTCGGAATCGGAGCAGAATCAATGACGGTGGGATCACACGATTTTTACCTGGCCTATGCCATGAGCACAGGGAAACTGATCTGCCTCGATAACGGGCATTTTCATCCCACCGAGCAGGTGGGCGACAAGATCTCCGCAATCCTTCAGTTTTTGGATGAATTGATGCTTCATATGACACGACCGGTGAGATGGGACAGCGATCATGTGGTGACCCTCAACGAGGAGATTCAGTTTATTGCACAGGAAATCGTAAGATCCAACGCCCTGGAGAGGGTGCACATCGGGCTGGACTTCTTTGATGCCAGCATCAACCGCATCGGGGCCTATGTGATTGGCACCCGGGCGGTCCAGCAGGCGCTGCTCTTTGCCCTGCTTGAACCTATAGAAACCCTAAGAACCTATGAGGAGAAAGGGAAACTTTTCGAGCGCCTTGCGCTGATGGAGCTGATGAAGAGCAAACCTTTCGGGGCGGTATGGGACCATTATTGCCTTCTGGAGGGTGTTCCCGTGGGGGAGGAGTATATCATCCGGGTGCAGCAGTATGAAAAGCGTGTATTGTCAAACAGGATCTAAATTAACGCCGATGATGGATGGGCTTCATTCACTAATAGAAATTTCCCGGTTTTACGGGGACAATCCGGCGTTTGTCATTGCCGGAGGGGGAAACACTTCCTATAAGGACAGCGAAAAGATATGGATCAAGGCCAGCGGTATCTCCCTGGCAGGCATTGGAGAGGATGGATTTGTATGTCTCTCCCGGAAAAAGCTTCAGTTGATTGAAACCAGGGATTATGGTGAAGATCCGGTGCAGAGGGAAAATGAGGTAAAGGAAGATATGCACAAGGCAATCATTTCACCGGCGAACCTTCGTCCCTCCGTGGAGACCTCACTTCATAACCTGATCGGCTATGCCTATGTGATCCACACCCATCCCACCCTTGTCAATGCCCTCCTGTGCGCCCGGGATGCCGGTCATGAAGTGGAGGCCCGTTTTGGGACCGAGGCCCTTTATGTGGATTACACCGATCCCGGATTCATTCTCTTCAAGGATCTCCAGGAACAGATCGGATCATACCGGAGGGATCACGGAAAAGTGCCACGGATCATCTTCCTCCAGAACCACGGGGTATTTGTGGGCGCTGACCATGTGGATGAAATCAAGCGCCTCTATGAAGAGATCGAACTTCGCATCAAGGCAGGGATGAGGTTTCACCTGCCTCCTTCGGGGCCGGTTGATTACAGAAGCGATACCGCTGGAGCCGTGAACCGGCACTTTTCATCCAGGAACCTGAAGTCGCGTTCGGTAAGGTCAGCCCTCATCGACCATTTTTGTGGCTCGCACACTCAATTTGAAAAGATCTCCAGACCATTCACTCCCGATATCATCGTCTACTGTAAATCCAATTACTTATTCCTCAGGAAAGGGACCGGGGCGGAAGGCGTGGGACAGGCGCTTGAAACCTTTGAAAAGGCATTTGGTCATTACCCGAAAGTGATCGTGGAGGAGGCAGGCGGCCTGATCGTGGCAGAGGAGAGCGATCGCGCCCTGCAAACGGTGCTGGAGGTCTTTCTGGAACTGATGAAGATCAGTTTCCTCTCGGATAATTTTGGAGGGCCGCATTTTATGACCCCGGAACAGATTCATTACATCGACAACTGGGAAGTTGAGCACTACAGGAGAAAGGTTGCAAAAGGTCTTTAAGGGAGCATGGATAAAACTGAGGTCATCCTGGTATTCGATATTGGTAAAACCAATAAAAAGCTCCTGCTTTTCAACAGCGAACTTCTGGTGGTCCACCGGGAGGATGTGGTGATCGAGGAATCGATGGATGAGGACGGATATCCCTGTGAAGATTCGGGGAGAATGGAACAATGGATCGATCTCACCTTAAATAAATTCCTGGATCACCCGGATTTTGAGATCAAGGGATTGAATTTCAGCGCCTACGGTGCCACGCTCGCATTCCTTGACGGAGGGGGAAACCGGATCACGCCACTGTACAATTACCTGAAACCCATTCCAGGAAAGGTATTGGAAGGATTTTTTGAGAAATTTGGAGGTGAAGCGGAGTTTTGCAGGAAAACAGCCTCCCCGTTGCTTGGAATGCTCAATTCGGGATTGCAGGTATTGTGGCTGAAGAGGAATAAACCTGAAGCTTATGGCATGACCAGGCATATCCTGCATCTGCCCCAGTACCTCTCCTACAGGGTCACGGGCAGGATCACTTCAGAACATACCTCACTGGGGTGCCATACCATGATGTGGGATTTTGACCGCATGACATACCATCCCTGGCTCGGGGAGGAGGGAATCATCCTTCCTGAACCGGGGGAGGTCTCTGAAACGTTCATGGTAGAAATGGCAAACCGGCCCGTCAGGGTGGGGAAAGGGATCCATGACAGCTCTGCATCGCTGGCCCCGTTTATTCTGTCAGGCAGGGAGCCTTTTGTGCTGGTCTCCACCGGGACCTGGTGCATCAGCATGAACCCATTTAACCATGACCCCTTAACCGAGGCGGAGTTGAAACGAGATTGCCTCTGCTTCCTCAGCGTGAAACAGAGGGCAGTGAAATCGTCCCGTTTTTTCCTTGGCCGGATTCATGATCTGAATGTGGAATGGCTGGAATCATTCTTCAATGTGAAGATGGGTTCATACAGATCGGTTGAGCCCGGTGCCGAAAAGATCCACGGAGCAATGATCTCCCGTGGTGATGACCGGCTCTTTTTCAGGGATGGCATCCCGGAAGGCTATTTGGACAGGAGCGTGGACCTGGACCGGTTTGTTTCATTCGGTGATGCGTACCTCCATCTGATGAAAGATCTCACTGCAGAGGTTGTGAGTTCCATTGACCTGATCCTCCCGGAGGATGACATTACACGTGAACTTTACATCACCGGGGGATTCACCAGGAATCCAATCTTTACGAGCCTTCTCGCTTCGGCTTATCCCGGTAAAAAAGTGTATACCGCGGAGATGGATGATGGAGCCTCTCTTGGAGCCGCCATGGTAATCGCAGACCAGATATGGGACCGGTGGGCTGATCCGCTTGAGTCAGGGCTCAGGAAGGTATCGGTACCATGATTGATTATTTTGCCATTCTTAAACCTGATTCAGATGAAATCGACGCATTTTTTATGGCTGGGAGCCATTCTGTTGATCACCCTGGCCTGTGACCGGGCTAAACCGGTTGAGCGTGCTGCCTGGCCTCCTGTAACCAGGGAGTCAAAACCCTGGACCCGCTGGTGGTGGATGGGTAGTGCTGTGGATTCGTTGAATATCTCAGGCCTGATGGATCAGTATGCCCGGGCAGGATTCGGGGGTGTAGAGATTACCCCCATCTATTCGGTGAGGGACCAGGATGAAAAGGAGATCAGATTCCTTTCGCCGCGATGGATGCAGATGCTGGAATTCACCGTGCAGGAGGCAGAAAGGGTCGAAATGGGGGTGGACATGAACCTGGGTACAGGTTGGCCCTTTGGCGGCCCCATGATCACAAGGGATTTTGCAGCCGGCAAGCTGGTGGTAATCCACCATGAAATAGAGGATGGAGCGGCCCCGGTTGAACCCATGGTGATCCTGGACCCTGCCCGCCGGGCGGAGGGCCTGGAAGTGGAAGCCATCGTGGCATACGGTCAAAATGGCCAGATCCTGCAGCTGCAGGGGTTGCTGGACCAGGAAGGGAACCTTCAATGGCAACCTGAAATTGGGAAATGGGACCTTTATATATCCTGCTGCGGGAAAACCGGACAGCTTGTTAAGCGTGCGGCTCCTGGCGGGGAGGGATACTCACTCGATCACTTCTCCAGGGAGGGTGTGGAGCTTTATTTGGACCATTTTGACCGGGCCCTGCCTGACCACTCGGGGGTCAGGGCATTCTTTAACGACAGCTACGAAGTGTACAGTGCAAGCTGGACCCCAGGGCTGTTTGAAGAATTTCAGGAACGAAGGGGTTATGACCTGAGGGACCATATCCGGGAGCTCACCTCAGATGAGAACCCGGAACAGGCTGCAAGGGTAAAATGTGATTACAGGCAGACCCTCTCCGAGCTCCTGTTGGAGCACTTTACAGAACCCTGGACCCAATGGGCTCACCGCAAGAACGGGCTCACCCGGAACCAGGCCCACGGATCGCCGGCAAATCTCCTGGATCTCTATGCAGCGGTGGATATTCCTGAATGTGAAACCTACGGGCACACGCGGTATGCAATTGACGGGCTGCGGCAGGACAGCAGCGACAGGACCAACGTGGAGCCAGATCCATTCATGTTAAAACTGGCCACTTCGGCAGCCCATATTTCGGGTAAGCGACTGATTTCCAATGAAACCTTTACCTGGCTAGGGGAGCATTTCAGAGTTCCCCTCTCCCAGTGCAAACCAGAAGCTGAAGAGGCATTCCTGGCAGGAATCAATCATATATTCTACCATGGGACCACTTATTCACCACGGGAGGATTCCTGGCCAGGATGGTTATTTTACGCTTCCACGAACTTTGCCCCTTCAAACAGTTTCTGGCCCCACCTGGCAGGATTGAACAACTATGTGACACGGTGCCAGTCCATGCTCCAGTCGGGGCAGCCCGAAAACGAGCTCCTTGTATACTGGCCCATCTATGACACCTGGAGCGATCCGGGGGGGCTGGAAAAGCAGCTTTCGGTCCACAATATTGAATCGTGGCTGGATTTTCCGGGAATAAAGGAGATGACCGCCAGCGGGTATACCTTTGATTTCATCTCGGACCGGTGGCTGGGAGAGTGCAGCGTATCCGGTGGCAGGATCCGAACTTCCCCTGAAAGCCTTCCCTACAAGGCCCTGATCGTTCCCCGGTGCATCCATATGCCCACAGAAACTATTACAGGGATCCTGGAAATGGCAAGGAACGGGGCAACGGTGATCTTCGAGCAACTTCCCATGGATGTTCCAGGATTCCTTGAGTTTGAAACCCGAAGGGCAACACTGACATCCCTGCTTGATGAGGTCACATTCATGGAAACAGGGGAAGGGATCTCAGAATCTAAAGTGGGGAATGGGTCGATCCTCCAATCCCCAAACCTGGAGAGGGCGCTTGCGCGTGCGGGAATTAAACCCGAAAGAATCAATGATTTCGGATTGAAGTATGCCCGCCGTACACTTGAGGATGGAAAGATCTACTTCCTGGTGAACCATTCCTCAGAGGCCATTGATACCCTGTTGCCCATCAATGACCCGGCCCGGGCAGTGGAGATCATGGACCCCCAGAGTGGTGCCCATGGCCTAGCGGGTATTGTAACACAGGATGAAGAGATCCTGATCAGGGTGCAGCTGGCATCCGGCGAAGCACTTTTCCTGAGGACCTTCCATGGCAAACCGCCCCGCTCCGGTACCTGGGAATATTTCATTCCAAAAGGTCCGCCAATGGAAATCGCGGGAAACTGGAAGCTGAGTTTTTCAGGCGGGGGGCCCTTCATTCCAGCGGATCGAGTGTTGGGATATCCTGTGGTCTGGACCGGTGCGGGGGACAGCATCACGGACAATTATTCCGGAATGGGTGTTTACGAGGCCACTTTTGAGATGGAGGAACCCGCGGCAGACCAGTACCTCCTGGATCTTGGAACAGTGTATGAAAGCGCAAGGGCCTGGTTGAACGGGGAGGAGCTGGGGATACTCTTCAGCAATCCCTTCTCCATCAAAACAGGGGGTGCCCTGAAGGCCGGCAAGAATGAGTTGAGAATTGAAGTGGCCAACCTGATGGCCAACCGGATCAGGTACCTGGAGTTGAAAGGGATCCCCTGGAAGAAATTCAATGACATCAATTTTGTAAACATCCAGTACGAACCTTTTGATGCATCCTCCTGGGAGCCCATGAAATCGGGCCTGGAGGGGCCTGTCAGGCTGATCCCGATGATGAAAGATTGATGGACTCTCGCCGAATCACCAGTCAAGGACCCCGGGAATCGTATCCCCCAGGCCCTGGGCAATCCAGTCCGCCTCTGAAAGGGCCGCCGCGGGGAAAGAGGTCGTGAGGGCCAGTACGCGTGCTCCGGCAGCTTTCCCGGCGGCCACTCCGCTGATGGCATCCTCAATGACCAGGCATTCAGGGGGATTCACTCCCAGCATATGAGCTGCCTTCAGGAATATGTCAGGTGCCGGTTTTTTATGCACAATATCCAACCCGCTTACGATGGCGTGAAAGGTTGATTCAGGGATGCCAATCTCAGCCAGGTTGACCGAAATTTTCACCCGGTCTGCACTGGATGCCACCGCCAGTTTGAGTCCCCTCCCTAGGCAGGTGTCGATAAACGGGATCACCCCTTCAAACGGGGCGAGTTTCCCTGCCACCAGCCCGGCATAGATCTGGTAGGTTCGTGCCTTGTCCCTTTCCAATTCGAAAGGGATCCGGTTTTTTTCTGCCACCCCCCCCAGGTAGCGGTTTTCCCCCATGCCCGTAAACTCCACAAAATCCTCTGCATCCACTGTGTACCCCTTCTCCCTGAACATCTCGATCCCAGCCTGGCAAATATAGGCTTCCGAATCCAGGAGCACCCCATCCATGTCAAACAGCACCGCTTTTAACCTTTGTCTGTGATCCATCCTTTTCCGGGTTGATTAATTAGTAAATATAATGTTATATTTAGGTTCCAATGAACTTATTATTCACCCCGGTAGAACCTCCCGGATCACTTGCAGACGGGGGTTGTATTGGACAAAGTTACCTAGCATGGAAAACAGAAGAACATTCATTAAAAAGTCGGCGCTGACCACCGCCGGGATAACCCTCGGGGCCACAGCCATTTCGGCGAAATCCTACGGCAGGATCCTGGGAGCCAACGACCGTGTAAATATGGCGGTAATCGGATTGAGAAGCAGGGGCAGGGATCATTTGGATTCCTTCTCAGGCCTCTATGATTCAGGTGTTTTTGTTAAGACGGTATGTGATGTGGATACACAGTTTTTCGATGCATCCATCAGCATGGTCGCCGAAAACCAGAAAGGGAAGAGACCCGGGGCCGTGCAGGATATGCGCAGGGTGTTCGAGGATCCGGAGATCCATGGGGTGTCCATTGCCACTCCCAACCACTGGCACGCCCTGGCGGCCATCTGGGCCATTCAGGCAGGAAAACATGTCTACGTTGAAAAGCCAAGTTCCCACAACATCTGGGAAGGCAGAAAGATGGTAGAGGCAGCCAGAAAATACGGGAGGATCGTACAGGTTGGCTTTCAGAACCGTTCCATCAGCAATGTGATACAGGCAATGAATTTTCTTCATGACGGGGGAATCGGCGAAGTCTTTATGGCACGGGGAACCTGTTTCAAACCAAGGGATTCTTTCGGGATATCACCGGACACGGAAGCACCTTCAACCCTGGATTACGATATGTGGCTGGGGCCCGCAAGCTACCGCCCGTACAACGAAAAGAGGGGCCATTACAACTGGCACTGGCACTGGAATACCGGGAATGGAGACACGGGGAACCAGGGGCCCCACCAGTTTGATATTGCCCGCTGGGGTCTGAATAAGAAAGAGCACCCTGTAAAGGTGCAATCCATGGGGGGGATCTTTGGAATCTCACCATCGGAGTGCTCACAGGAGACCCCCAATACACAGACCTCCATTTTCGAATATGAGGATGGAAAGATCCTGGAATTTGAAACCCGGGGGCGTTACACCAATGCAGAATCCAACGAGCGCATCATGATCGGGAACCTGTTTTATGGCACTGATGGATGGCTGGAGGTGAACGGGTCCAGCTGGAAAGCCTACAGGGAACGGGAGGAAGAGCCTTTTGCAGGCTCGGGGATGGAAGCCCAGGGAGCTGCAGTGGGAGGTGACAAGACCTTCAGGGCAGCGCCGACAAGCGGGGGACACTTTGAGAACTTTATTGATGCCATTCGTTCGGGTGACCATTTTGACCTGAAGTGCGATATCCTTGAGGGACATATGTCCACAGCACTGCCCCACCTTGGCAATATAGCCTACAGGGTTGGAGAGACCCTGGAATTCAACGGGGAGTTTGAGCAGTTTATCGACAACAGCGAAGCGAATATGCTGTTGTCCCGGAAATACAGGCATCCTTACGTGGTTCCCCAAATCGTATAACAGGATGAGCGCAATCAGGGGTATTTCAGGGGTATTGGTGGCCCTTCTTCTGGCCACCGGTTGCAGCGACAAATCAGTGAATCTTTTTGATGGCAAAACCCTGGAGGGCTGGAATTGTGATCCGGTGGAAAGTGCTTTACACTGGAGCGTGGTTCAGGGGGAACTGGTGGGGGAGAATGAGGACCTGGAGCCATCTATTCTTTGGACCACCGCTTCCTACCGTGACTTTGAGCTGGATCTCGATTACATTGCCCTCACAAAGGATTTCGATTCGGGTGTTTTTATCCGGGGAGAGAGCCACCAGGTACAGATCGGTATATCAAGGTCCCTGCAAAAGGACATGACCGGTTGTATTTACGCCCCCGTGGATGAGCTGGGGAGCTATCCGGGCCAGACAGACAAAGTGGAGGCATTTCATCATACCGGGGAGTGGAACCACTTGAAAGTGGTTGTCTCCGGCAGGCAGATCCGGACCCTCCTCAATGGAGAGCCCTTCGTGGATTACCAGGCCGTCCATATTCCCGATGAGGGAGCGTTGGGACTCCAGCTTCACGGAGGTGTGCACATGGGCATAAAATTCAGGAATATCAGGCTGAAACCGGTTACCGCTGAATAAAAGTCAGGTCAGGGTCAGCCATAATGCTGGCGTTCAGGTCTTCCAGTGACTTCCTCAAAGCCCTCTGGTTTGCGATTCGCGTGGATGAGTTGTAGAGTGTCAGGAGCATTCTACCCCTGCCCACCCCGCGGTGTGTGGCCACTTTTTGATCCCGGGCATCGAAGATGGAAGCCTCCACTTCCAAATCGGTAATGGCAGTGGAGTATGGAATGCCGAAGAGTGTTCCCAGTCCGAAGGTAAGGACCCCGATGACCGTCCCCACGTTGATCCGGTTGTGCTCGCGAAAGTAGATAATGCTCATTTCAATCTGCCCGGCTGAGCCATCCCCCGGTGCCACAAGCTGTTCATCCATATAGAATTCAAGGAACCGGGCTGCATCCGTCACCCTGGCATCGGATATAAAACTCATGGAGGTCTGTTCCATTTTGTGTTCATCATACCCGGTGATCTCTGTGGTAAAGACATCTCCCACGGTCAGGTAGGTATTTGAGAGTTCTTCCATATTGATATACATCTCCATAGAGGGAAGGCGATAGGCATTTTCAAATGGGAAGGTAAAGACCGATTTTTGAGCATTTATTGCTGTCCAGGAGGTGACTAGCAATAACGCGACCTGCGGTATATATTTCAGTTTCATGTCCAATGGGTTTTGAGGTGATCATATAGAAAATGCAATGCAAAATCTGTTCCGCAATTCATCGGGGAGGGGATTCATTCCGGTTTGAACATTTATTTCGCTATTTTTATGAATGTAAAATTTTTACCTGCCATGAAGAGAAGATCATTTATCCGGAAAAGTACCACCGCCCTTGCGGCCACTTCTGTCCTTTCATCATTCCCCGGGACTGCTTATGCATCCTCCAGGATATTAGGTTCCAACGATCGTGTGCGCATCGGCGCCATTGGTGTGAATGGAATGGGCATGTCGGACCTGAAGTCATTTCTAAAAATGGAGGGGGTGGAATGTGTGGCCATTTGTGATGTGGACCGCACCGTTCTTGAGAAACAGGCAGCTGAGGCCACAGCAATTCAGGGTAAAGCACCGAAATTATACAGTGATTATCGCAAGTTGCTTGAGCATAAGGACCTGGATGCGGTCATCATCGGGACGCCTGACCACTGGCATTGCATGCCCATGGTGCATGCCTGCCAGGCCGGTCTGGATGTGTACGTGGAAAAACCCATTGCCAATTCCATTGAGGAGATTGACCTGATGATCGCTGTCCAGAAGAAGTATGGCAGCGTGGTCCAGGTGGGACAGTGGCAACGGAGTGATCCGCACTGGCAGAATGCCGTTGATTTTGTTCACAGCGGTAAACTGGGGAAGATCCGAACCGTCAAGTCATGGGTTTACCTGGATTGGAAATTCAGGCTGCCGGTAGAACCCGACGGCCCCGTACCTGAGGGTGTGGATTATGATTTCTGGCTCGGTCCGGCCCCCAAAAGGCCCTTCAACATCAACCGGTTTCATTTTAACTTTCGCTGGTACTGGGATTATGCAGGTGGACTGATGACCGACTGGGGGGTGCACCTATTGGACTATGCACTTTACGGGATGAATCAATATGTGCCCAAATCGGTCATGTCCTCCGGGGGAAAATATGCATTTCCTGAGGATGCCAGGCAGACTCCCGATACCCAGTATGCCATTTACGAGTTTGACAACATCGGTCTCATATGGGAATCCACCCTGGGCATTGGGCTGGGAAATTATGGACGGGCCCACGGGGTGGCTTTTGTGGGTGAAAACGGCACCCTGGTGGTGGACAGGCAGGGTTGGGAGGTGATTGCCGAAAAGCCCGGAGGGACACCAAGGATGGAATCGGTTCCCCTGGTTGAGAAATCGGGAGCCAGCGGACTGGACCTGCATGTGAAAAATTTCCTGGATTGCATGAAGACAAGGGAAACGCCCAAAGCCAGCATTGAGATTGGCGGACATATCGCACGGGTGGCCCAGCTGGGGAACATTGCGCTCAGAACGGGACGGAAAATTTTCTGGGACGGTGAGAAAGGAGAGATCGTGGGGGATCCGGAAGCCAGCAAACTTACCCGGTCCAACTACCGGTCACCCTGGGTGCTGCCATCCCTATAGACGGGCTCAGAACCGCCCGATCAGGCTGTAATCTTCCGTATTGCAGTAGATCTGGCTAAAAAAAGAGAATCCGGGCCTGTTGGTCTCCATCCTGCGGTCAAGCCGGAGGATGGGATGATTCCTTTTTACTTTGAAGTGCTCCTGGATGCGCTGGTCAGCTGCAATGGCAAGGATTTTCTGTTCACCACCCTTTACCTGGATCTGATAGTGTTTGCGAAGGATCTCGAACAACGACCTGTTTTCAAAATTCCTTGAAGTAAAGCGGGGCAGGTTCAGGTTTGGGATCATGGTGATGTCATAAAATACCGGAGTATCGTTGATCAGTCTCAACCGCTCCATGTAGATGCATCCAAGGCTTTTTTCCCGCTCGGTGATCTCATATCCGAAAGCATGTTTCCAACTTCGAATGCCGGGTTTCACGATGATCATTGTTTTGAGGTGGTCCTTCCCGATGGCCGATGTGGTCCCTGAGAGCGAGAGGATCCCGATGCCCTTCGGGCGGCCCTGAACGATGCTGCCCTTTCCCTGGTGCCGAAGGATGAATCCATCATTGACCAGCAGATCCAGGGCCTTTCTCACCGTAGGCCTGGTGAGGTGATGGGCGGCGCATAGCTCGTTTTCCGAAGGCAGCAGGTCGCCCCGCTGGTAGGTCCCGTCTTCCATCAAGCTCCTGAGCTTTTCATAGAGCCTCCGGTATTGCGGAGCCACATTCAGGGCCATTGGTTGTAAGGTTTAGATGTATAGTTCACCAAATTAAGTTGTAAATATATGTAATAGTATGAATCCGGCAAAATATTCTGCAGAAAACGATTATAAATGCCATTATAATAGATATATAAATAATTATTTTCAGGGTATTGAAGAAATCTTTTTTTATCGATAAATATGTATTATATTTGTACTTGTATATACAAGTGGTGTAAATGTGAACGATCAGGGGGAGTGTTAAACTTTGGAGGGATCATATGGCTGCAGCAGTAATTATGCCCCGTCAGGGACAATCCGTGGAACGGTGTATCCTGACTACATGGTACAAAAAGGTAGGGGAGGAGGTCTCCCGCGGGGAGCTTCTTTTTGCATATGAAACGGATAAGGCAGCCTTCGAAGAGGAGGCA
>JAHEEC010000212.1 GCA_024640885.1 Bacteroidota bacterium
TTGCCACGATCCGATACCTTATTAAAAGAAAAGCAACATGAAAAGACGGAGTTTTCTGAATACCACGGCCGGGGCGGCATTGGGCACCCTTGGGGCATCCAATTTACTTGGAATGAAACAGGAAAATGCTGGCACGCATTCCTATCCGCTGGCCATTACCATGTGGGAGTTTTCCTGGCTGGAACGGCGCTGGCCGGGGGCAGGATACGAGGATTGGGACCAGGCCCTGTCCGAACTGGTGGAGCGGGGATATGATGCCATCCGGATCGATGCTTTTCCGCACCTGGTATACGAGGATCCGGAGCGGGAATATCTCCTGTTTCCCCACTGGAGCACCCAGGACTGGGGCAGTCCGGAGATCAACCGGGTGCAGGTGCAACCCAATCTGAATCTTTTCCTGGAGCGTTGCAGGGCGCACCATGTGCGGGTAGGCCTTTCATCCTGGTTCCGCACCGATGAAGAGGATGTACGTATGAAGCTGACCTCGGCTCAAAAGCTGGGGGAGGCCTGGCTGTCCGTACTGAAATCCATTGAACAGGGAGGGGTGCTGGATACCATTCTGTATGTGGATCTGTGTAACGAGTGGACCGGCGATGCCTGGTGCCCCTTCTTTGTGAACGATCCGCCGGAGGCCCTGTGGACAGGGTGGGATACTGAAAAATCAAAGCAGTGGATGACCGATTCCATTGCGGTTTTAAAGGAACACTACCCGGACATTCCCTGTACCTTTTCTTTTACTGGTGAAATAAACCAGGAGGCCATTGCGAAGGGGCCCTTTGAGATGCTCGATTTCCTGGAACCCCATATCTGGATGACCAGCTACAATGGAGGGGAGTTCTACAACAGGGTGGGCTACAATTATGAGCGTTTCGATTACAGCGGATACCGGAATATGGCCCTGCACGGGAAACGGATTTATGAAGAGCAAAAGGAATACTGGCGGAAGGGACTGACCGAGCAGATTCGGCTGGCAGCAGAATGGTCCGCGAAGCAGAAACAGCCCCTGATCACCACCGAATGCTGGGGAGTGGTCGACTACAAGGACCTGCCCATGCTGGATTGGGACTATATCAAAGAACTCTGTGCCCTGGGTACCCTGGCGGCCGCTGAATCAGGAAGGTGGCTGGCCATTGCCACCAGCAATTTCTGCGGTCCCCAGTTTGTGGGAATGTGGCGGGATATGGAGTGGCACCGGCAGCTTACCGATGCCATTCATCAGGCACCGGTGGCCAGTGATCTGCAGCAATCCCTGCTGGCTAAAAGGATGAGAGAAATTAGCCAGGGGAGCCAGGAGGCTCCCATTAAACAATCCCATTAATTTCTTGTTATTTTTAATTGTCTCATTGATTAAGAGGTGCAAAATGAATACTTTTGCTATCTCCCGGGTCACGATATATTCTAAATTCCAAAGTCATGAAGTTTAAGTCAAAAGTTGAATCATCTTTTTATAAAATTTCCGGTGAACCGGAGATCAATACCAACATTCCCTACATCGTTGTGGAGAATTTTCCCCTGATGGGCCTGCTGACCGCACTTCGTTTCCTGGAATGGGCGGGCGAGAATCCCCAGGGGGTGATCAGTCTGCCCACCGGTAAGACCCCCGAGTACTTCATCAAGTGGACGACGCACCTGCTCGAAAACTGGGATAAGGAGAAGATTAAGGAACTACGGACTAAATATGGACTGGGCGATCTGAAGAAACCTTCCCTGAAGAAACTTCATTTTGTGCAGATCGATGAGTTTTACCCCATCAGTTCAAAGCAGCACAACAGTTTTTACAATTATGTTAAAAAATACTATATCAAGGGATTCGGCCTCGATCCGAAGAATGCCCTGCTGATCAATTCAGATGAGATCCCTCTGGCCGAGGGAAAGCATTTCAGTGAGGTTTTCCCCGAAAGCCGGGTGGACCTGTCCCTGAGGTACCGTGATCCTAAAACACAGACGGAGAAGGAGCAGCAGCAATCCATTTTCCTGATTGACGACTGGTGCTCCAATTATGAGAAACAGATCAGGGATAAGGGTGGGATCGGATTTTTCCTGGGTGGGATTGGCCCGGACGGGCACATCGCATTTAACGTCAGGGGATCGGACCACCACTCCACCACAAGGCTTACAGAAACAAATTTTGAGACCCAGGCTGTGGCAGCAGGGGACCTGGGGGGAATTGAGATCTCCAGGAACCGCCTGGTGATCACCATCGGACTGGATACCATTACCCACAACCCGGATGGGGTCGCCCTGATTTTTGCTGCGGGGGAGGCCAAGGCCCCCATGATACGTGAGGCCCTCGAGAATGCTCCATCGGTGCTCTACCCGGCATCTGTCCTGAACCAGCTTGCCAATGCCCGCTTCTACCTGACCACCGGTGCAGCGACCAGCCTTCAGTCGTCCATTGACGCCTATTATAAAGAGGGCGAGTGGACCCAGGCAAAAACGGACCGGGCGGTCATTGACCTCTGTTCCAGGCTGAATAAATACGGCCACCACCTGACCATGAGTGACCTGAGGAACGACCGCTACTGCAGTATGATTCCAGGCCTGAGTGAGAATACGGTATCTGAGGTGATCAGTTCTACGGAGCAAAAGTATTTTAAGGGCATGGCGGCGGAGAAAAACCAGGTATATTACCATACCGGGCCGCACCACGATGATATTATGCTGGGGATCAATCCCCATATTCACCGTTTGATGCGTGATGAATCCAATACCAATTATTTTTCAGTACTCACCTCTGGATTTACAGCCGTAACCAATGACTTCATTGTAAAAGCACTGAAGGACACCAAACATTTCCTGGACAATGGACTGATGCAGATGACCAAATATCAGGACTTCTTTGAATCGGGTTACAGGTATAAGCGGGATAAGGATGTAAACCACTACCTGCTCAAGGTGGCCTCGGGAGAAGACTTTGAACTTCGAAGGGGGCTGGCACACCGGATTGTCCGGGATATGGTGGGGCTGTATGAACTGAAAAGTGTGGATCAGCTCCGCGAACAGATTAAAGAAATCATTCATATTCTTAACAAGAGCTACGACGGGGAGGTGAATCAGCCCGATATTCAGAAGCTGAAGGGAATGATCCGGGAGTTTGAGGAGGAGCTGGTCTGGGGCTATTTCGGAATTGAAACCAGTAATGTGCGGCATCTGAGGCTTGGCTTTTACACCGGCCAGGTTTTCACGGAACAGCCAAAGATGGAGCGGGATGTGGAACCGATCCTGAAGGAGCTCAGGGAAGTCAAACCCACCGTGGTGAGCCTGGCCTTCGATCCGGAAGGCAGTGGACCCGACACCCACTACAAGGTGCTGCAGGTGATTGCCGAGGCACTGCGCATCTGGAACAAGGAGGAGGACCTGTCCGGTCTCAGGGTCTGGGGCTACCGGAATGTCTGGTACCGTTTCCACCCGGCTGAGGCCAATGTCATCGTACCGGTTTCCTTAAATGCGATGGGTGTTATGGACAATGCCTTTACCCACAGTTACCTGAGCCAGGTGGATGCTTCCTTTCCCTCCTATCAGCACGACGGCAAATTCAGCGACCTGACCAAGCGCATCTGGGTGGAGCAGTTGAAGCAGATCCAGTTGCTGGTGGGTAAGAATACCTTTTACCAGAGCCAGAGTCCGCGTACCAGGTCCACCCACGGCCTGCTTTACTT
>JAHEEC010000213.1 GCA_024640885.1 Bacteroidota bacterium
AAGTGGCCGGGGCCATGGCATCCATCGGAAATCCAAACAGTGTTTCAGATGCCGGGGTGGGGGCGCTGGCATTGCATGCATGCATTGAAGGAGCCTGGTTGAATGTGCGGATCAACGCAGCAGAATTGAAGAATCATCCTGAAGTGAAGGAGTTGATTTCCAGGGGCGAAAAACTCTACCTCCAATCCATTGAAAGCAAAGAATCCGTCTTGAATGTGGTGTGGTCCAAAATTTCCACCTGATAAGGGTTCTTTTTAATAGAGAAATACCATCTCAGTTTTCACCTGGCTGCCTCCTTCCACCCTGAGGATCAACAAACCCCTTCTCGTGGTGCGGTAGATGTTCGTACCCGGCTGCAACCCTCCGGAAAATACAGTCCTGCCCGTCAGGTCAAATGCCTGGATCACCGCAGGATTGCCTGTGTCATTCTCAATTTGTATCACCCCGTCAGATCCTGTAAAGATGGAGAAGCGGAGTGACTCCTCACTGACCTTCACCCGGTCAGCTTCGTGAGTGGTTCCCAGGCATCCCTCCTCAGTGGTCACATCCACGCTGTAGGTTCCATTTCTGTGAACGATCAGGGTTTGTCCGTTGAAACCTGGAATGATGCTGTCATTTCTGAACCAGTTGACCTCGGCAAACAGTGAGTAATTGCGGATGCGGATCTCCTTCAGGCCTTCATATGATGAAGGTTCCAGCACAAGGTCGGGGAGGGCCGGAGAGGGAGAGAGCAGGAAGTTTCTCGAATTCTGGACTTCTCCGCATTGATTGCTTGAAGTGATGAACATCCTGCCGGAGGTTCCTGAACCGATGCTTACGGTGACACGATCAAGGCTGTCAGGGCCAATGATCTCCCATCCGTTCTCCACATTCCACCGGTAATCGGCCTCCTCCTCTGCCTGGATGTAGAAATCCTGGACGCTCTCCTCGCAAGGAGTGAACCTTTCGCATTCAATGACCGGTTTTACTGGGAGTGGTAGGGGATATACCATGAGTTCAATGGCTTCCGACTCCCCGCAGCTGTTGGCCGGGAACACGGAGACGGTCCCGGGTTCCCCCACCGGGGTGACCCATATGGAGGAACTGTCCCCTCTCCCCAGCCAGCCAGCTGGAAGAGCCCACCTGTAGAACGCCCCGGGATCGTGTGCTACGCTGAAAAGTGTGGGGGTATTGGTGCAGGGTACTGTATCACCTTCCATGCCCTGGCTGATCACAGGGGGGGCAATTTCCGGAATAATATTTCGGGATGAGGGATCCCCTTCCCCGCACCTGTTTCCAGGGGTGACCGTGAGATTGAATTGGTCCTCAGGGATATGGATAAACACCCGGTTGCCTTGAAGGATGGATGAATCGATCGCATTGTCCGAAAGGGTCCACAGGTAATCAGTTTCTGGCCGGTCTGTGAAAAAGTAACTCTCCAGGGATTGGTAACAGGGATTCATCTCTCCGAAGATTTCAATCTCTTCCCGGGGAGGCTCAGTGCAGTACCTGGCTGAGAAACCTTTGTAGCTTCCCTGATTCCCCGATTTAAAGGTGATGAAAAGGGCCCCCCCTGTGGAGGTGAACAGCGTGTCAGGATAGGTCAGGACCCCGCTTAAAGTTCCGATCACAGGCGAAGTGCTATCCCTGCCGTCGTAAAGGGTCACCACATCATTGATATCAGTCTCAAATGCTGTAAAATTAAAACTCACTTTTTCTTGGTTCAAAGGTTCGATGAGCCATACAAACCTGCTGTCGGGAGGGTATTCCGGTGCATCGGTGACCTGGAGGAACCCATTGCTCGCATCGAGATAGGTGGAATCACCCGCCACATACACCTGCCCGGCCCCCTGAAAAATGAGGCTGAAGTGCTGGATGGAATCGGAAAGGTCATTTTTATGGGAGACCACCAGGTCGTAAAAACCTGCTTCCGGGCCCGGCAGAAAGATCTGTTCAATATTATCGCGAAAATTATCCCCGGTAATGGCCGGATCACCGGGATGCACAGGATCCAGAATGTACGGCTCGTAAATTGAAGAGTCACTTCCCTTGACCAATCTGATATCCAGATCGTTTACAAGCGCGAGATCCCCGGGATCGAGGGAAGGGGCCAGGAGGGGGCCCTGTGGATCGGTCCAGCAGATAGTCACTTTTAGCAGCGAATCGCCGGGAGCATATAACTTGTAGCGGCGATCCCGGTGATCCGTGATGCTGTCTTCTACCAGAATGAGGGCATCATTGCTGATGAATTTCGCTGCCGTAAAGGTATTGAGCAATCCCCATCCGAATGTATAGTCGGGTCCCGCATTCCCTGCATCATCTGCGGTGTGCAGGACCAGCCCCTTCAGGGTGGAGGATTTCATGTAGCGCTTGAACCGCCTGAAATGGAGCTCCTGAAGGAGGGCAAGTGAACCTGCCACATTGGGGGTTGCCATGGAGGTCCCGCTGAGGCTGTTGTAATCGTTGTCGTTTTGGTAGTAGGAAGAATAGAGGTTGGTGCCGTTTCCCACCAGGTCCGGTTTGATCCTTCCGTCATCGGTGGGACCGAATGCGCTGAAATAGGTCATCACCACATCTTCCGGAACCCGGTACCCATCCACGATGTCCTCCACAGCCCCCACGGTCAGTATGTTCTTGGCGGTTCCCTCGGTGCCGATGCAATCGAATCCATCTGGCCCTCCATCCTTATTCCGAACCATATTGCTTACCTTCCAGCCATTATCGAAAACGTAGTGTTCCCCACCTGAAACGGGACCTTCAAGCCTGTCATTTCCCACGGATTTAACGATCAGGTAGTGCGGATTGTCGTAAGCTATGTCATCCCAGGCCCTTGCATCGGAACCGTAGAAGCCAAATTTGTAGTCCTCCACTTCACTGATGTCGGTATCCCCGAACCATTCCCAGCGCCTTTCCGTGGAGTTGTAGTCGAAACCGTGAATGAACCCATACGAATGGTTGGAAAGGAGCAGCCCGTCTTTTGCAGCCTGCCTCATTTCACCGTTATCATTGTCCCAGTCGTAACCCTCAATATAACACTGGTTTGCCATCCCGACGGCACCTGGTTCAAGCCCCGTGGCACCGATTGTTCCGGCCACATGGGTGGCATGGCCTACGATTTCGAATCCGGAGTCCATGGAATAGGCCCTGGATCCAAACTCCGCATGGGTGGTCCGGATCATGCCTCCATCCCAGAGACCCACCAGGATGTTCTTACCCCTCAGTTTCATTCCATCAATGCTCCCGTCCCAGATCCTGTTCGTGGAAACGGTCCTGGCTGCATTCAGGTTCTGGGTCCCGTAATAGAGCGGGGTGTTGTTTTCGATCCTGTGGATCTCCTTGATCCTTCCATTGATGTCGATCTCCCTTACCGGGATACTGAATTGATTTGCAAATTGCACCGCCTCTTCTTTCCCCGGGCCCAGGGGCATTTCTCTGGCGATGGTGGCTCTTTTTTCAACAGAAGCGCGGGAGATGATCGCCCTCTGGGCCAATGCATTCATCGCTACCATGCCGCACAGAACCAGCCAAAAGAACTTTTTCATCCGCTTCACTTTCAAAACTCCTTACAAAATTAGCATTATTAATTCAAGCGTGGCCGCATCCGATTCAATTATCAATTGCAGGGATTTCTGAAGCTGCAGGCTTCACAATATTCCCCG
>JAHEEC010000214.1 GCA_024640885.1 Bacteroidota bacterium
AGGGTACCGGGACGGTCCACCTTGCAACTGCAGTTGAAAATGCTTCGGGAGAAACTTCCACGATTAGGCTGGAAACCCAGATTCTTTCCCCGGAAGGGAAAGTGGTTGCTGAAACAGGCACTGATGCAGAAGTTGGATCAGAATCCACCGTTGAGCAGATCCTGGTGGTTCCCTCCCCTGTGTTGTGGTCCGTCGAAACACCTGAATTGTATGTGGCTGTGACCAGGATCCTGGATCACGGCAAGGTGATTGATTCCTATTCCACGCGATTCGGTTTCCGCTATTTTGAGTTCACCAGTGACAATGGATTCTTCCTGAATGGTAAGCGGCTGCAGCTTAACGGGGTATGCCTTCATCATGACCTGGGACCACTGGGCGCCGCCGTCAACCTCTCCTCCCTGCGCCACCGTTTGAAAATGCTGCAGGAGATGGGATGCAATTCCATCCGCACCAGCCACAATCCCCCGGCGCCGGAAATGCTCGAACTGGCCGATGAGATGGGATTCCTGGTGATTGATGAGGCCTTTGATGAGTGGAAATATCCCAAAGTGAAAAACGGGTACAGCAAACTCTGGGATGAATGGGCCGAGAAAGATATGACGGCCTTTATCCGCCGTGACAGGAACCATCCTTCCGTGATCATGTGGAGCATCGGGAACGAGATCCAGGAGCAGGGAATTGAAGGCGGGGCTGAGTACGGCCAGCTCCTGGCTGATATCTGCAAACGGGAAGACCCCACCCGTCCCACCACTGCCGGTTTCAACCAGTGGGAAAATGCAATCAGGAACGGTTTTGCGGAAATTGTGGATGTAGTGGGCTGGAACTATAAACCGCAGCATTACGGCTATATCCATCGCAATTTCCCCCATTGGAGAATGTATGCAAGCGAAACGGCCTCCACCGTAAGTTCCCGCGGTGAATATTTTTTTCCGGCCATTGAAAGGATACATTTCACCCGCGAGCCATTCCATTGCAACTCCTTTGATATGGAGTTCCCCACCTGGGCCACCTCCCCCGACCGTGAGTTTGCAGCGCAGGATTCCTTCCCATACATGGCAGGAGAATATGTCTGGACCGGGTTCGATTACCTGGGCGAACCTACACCCTATGGCCGCCAGTGGGCCTCCAGGAGCTCTTATTTCGGGATCATCGACCTGTGTGGAATCCCAAAGGACAGGTTCTACCTGTACCAGAGCAAATGGACCCGCAAGGAGGTGCTTCACCTCCTGCCCCACTGGAACTGGGAACCCGGAGAGGTGGTATCGGTACATTGCTACACCAACTTCGACAGGGGAGAATTGTTCCTGAATGGTAAGAGCCTTGGAATCAGGGAGAAGGATTCCGCCTCGCTCTATACCACCTACCGGCTGGTCTGGGATGATATCACCTTTGAACCCGGGGAGTTGAAGGTGGTGGCACTGGATGAAGAGAACAATCCCCTGAAAGAGTCGTTCATGAAAACCTCAGGCAAACCTGCCAGGATACTCCTGGAACCTGACCGGAATGAGATTGGAGCCGATGGCAGGGAGCTTGCTTTTGTCACAGTAACCATCGCCGACGAAAATGGCATTGTATGTCCAACGGCAGACCAGATGATCCAGTTTTCGGTGGAGGGTGCCGGAACCCTTCGTGCCGTGGGAAATGGAGATCCCACCAGTGTGGAATCCTTTGTGGAACCTCACCGGAAGGCATTCAACGGAAAGTGCATGGCCATCTTGCAATCCACAGAGGTTCAGGGTACTATTACCCTGACCGCCTCCGGAGACGGACTGCAGTCCGGTCTGGTTACCATAAAGACAGGGAACTGACCATGGTGAAGGGTGAGGGAAGGAACATACTGGCTTTCAATGGAAGTCCCCGTCCTGCGGGCAATACATCCTACATGCTGGAATCATTCCTGGAGGGTGCCAGGCAAAATTCGTCGGAAACAGAAATGATTCCCACCCACTCTCTGGATCTTGAATATTGTACAGGTTGTCTTCGATGCAATGTGTTAAAGCGCTGTTCCGTTTCAAGTGACGGCTGGAGTGAACTCAGTGCAAAGATCCTGGATGCCGATGTGCTTGTGTTTGCAGCTCCGGTATACTTCCACCACGTGCCTGCAGCCATGAAAAAAATGATGGACCGTTTTCGCTCATTCATCCACGTGCAGATCACAGAAACCGGGCTTGAACACACACCCTGGCAACGGTGGGATAAGGATTTTGTCCTTTTGCTCAGCATGGGATCCCCCGATCCAATGGAGGCGGAACCTGTCATAGATCTTTTCAGGTTTATCACCTCCATTCTGGGTTCAGAAAACAGGCTCCATGTGATCCTCGCCACACGCATGGCCGTGATCAAGCAGCTTATTAAAACCGAACAGGAGTTGAACGACTTATACGTCAAGTTAAAGATTCCCGGGGACCTTGCCAGGTTGGACTACCCGCGGAACAGGGAGATCCTTGAAGATTGCCGGAATCTGGGATTCCATTTAGGCACCACCCAAATCAAAGAAAATGAATGAAATATGCATGCGTAACCATTCAAACATTTCCAACCAATACCAGAAAACTATGATTAGAAAGATGTTGACCAGTGCTGCAGCCCGCCAAGCCGCTGTACTTATTCTCGCTTCACTGTTAACCGGGTGCTCAGGCACCGGACCCAAATCCGATCCCGGATACCAGGGTGTAGAGATCGGCGTGATCACCTACAGTTGGCGCAGCATGCCCAGCACCCCCGGGGATATTATCAGATATTGCAAAGAGGCGGGGATCACCTCCCTGGAATTGATGGGTGATGTGGTGGAGGAATATGCAGGAGCGCCGGCAAGACCCCCCTTTCCTGAAAATTTAAGGGAGGCTTCCCAGGAGGAGAGGCAGGCATTCAGGCAAAAGATGGAAGATCATGGAAAACTGGTGAGTGAATGGAGAACCAGTGCTGCCACTGAAGAAAAATACCGGGAGCTTAAGAAAATGTTCGACGATGCGGGGATAGGCATCCATATTGTGAAGTTCTCCCCTTCCCGATGGAGCGACGAGGAGATTGATTATGCCTTTGAATCTGCAAAGATCCTGGGGGCAAAGGGCGTGTGCGATGAGATCGGGCATGAATCATGTGAAAGGCTGGGGAAATTCGCCGAGAAACATGAGATGGTTGCCGTCTTCCACAACCATGGCCAACCGGGTGACTCCACGTTTAACTTTGAGGAGTATCTTGCCTATTCACCAAACAACATGCTCAACCTGGATGTGGGGCACTATTTCGGGGCCACCGGAAAACACCCCAACGAACTGATCGAAAAACTGCAAGGCCGCATCTTCAGCATCCATCTCAAGGACAAGACCGCGAAAGATGCGGATCCGGCTGATACCAATCAACCGTGGGGTGAGGGTGACACACCCCTGGAGGATATCCTGAATCTGATCCGGGAGAACCAGTGGCCCATCTATTGCGACATCGAGCTGGAATACGAGATCCCGGAGGGTTCCGATGCGGTGAAGGAAACCGCAAAATGCGTCGAGTATTGCAAAAACATTCTCTCCCCGGAATAAAAGTTGAAATAGTTATAAAGTAAAAAGCCAGGAGCGGGGATCCAGTTGATCTCCGCTCCTGGCTTTTATACTTTTTTCGCAACCAGGTTGCA
>JAHEEC010000215.1 GCA_024640885.1 Bacteroidota bacterium
TGTTTGAACAGTATACCATGAAGATTCAGATTGAAGCCAGGGTACTGGGCGATCTGGCCCTGAATCACATTGTGCCCACCGCGGTGAAGTACCAGAACAGGCTCATGGAGAACGTGCTGGGACTGAAGGAGATCTATGGAGCTGAGTATACCTCCCTGGCTGGCAACCGGATCGAGCTGATCAAGGAAATATCCGACCATGTTACAGCCATTAAAGATGGTGTTAACGAAATGGTGGATGCCAGGAAAGTGGCAAATAAAATGGAAGATGAGAAGGAAAAATCGAAAGCCTACTCCAAGACCATTTCTCCCTTCCTGGATAAGATCCGCTATCATATTGATAAGCTTGAACTTATTGTAGACGATGAGATCTGGCCCCTGCCCAAATACAGGGAATTACTGTTCTCAAGTTAATCCTGCGATCAAGCCATTTTATTGAAGGCCCTCCGTAATTTACGGGGGGCTTTTTACGTTTTATTATCATAGAAAAAAAAGGTAATTTTATCAAATTGTAAAATGGCGATCGATAATGAATAGATTCATCAGAATACTTCCACTGGTCATAATGGCCGCTCTCCTTGTTGCCCATCCTGTTGAGGGTCAGAAAAAACAAAAAGACTCCAGGGCTCAGGCCGCATTCAATGCAGGAGAATATTTTGAAGCTATCGACCTGTATAAGAATGCAGTGAATAAGGTGAGTGATAAGACGCAGAAAACTGCCATTCTCTTTAAAATAGGCGAATGTTACAGGATTCTGGGCGATGCCCGTTCTGCCGAACTCTGGTATAAGAAGGCTGTAAGGGAGGACTACCAGGATCCCATTATCTATCTTCGCTTCGGTCAGATGATGCTTATCAATGAGAAGTACGATGAAGCGAAGGAGCAGTTTAAACAATACACGGAACTGGTACCCGACGATCCCCGGGGAAGTATAGGCATGGAGTCCTGCGATGCTGCGGTTAACTGGAAAGATAATCCCACCGGCTATATTGTGGAGAATATGCGTTATTTCAGTTCCAGGCAAAGGGATTTTAGTCCGGGCTATATCAATGAATCGTATACAGAAGTATATTTTACTTCCACCCGGGAGGATGCTACAGGCAATGACACCCATGGAGCAACCGGACAGAATTTTGCTGATCTATTTTCTTCAACGCTCGACAGAAAAGGAAAATGGAGTGTGCCCATTCCGGTCGAGAGTCTGAATTCGGAATTTGAGGATGGAACACCCTGCATATCTTCCGACTTTACCACGATCTATTTTACCAGGTGCAAGAAAGGAAAGAACCAGCAATTGGGTTGTCAGATCCTCAGCGCCACCGCAAACGGCAATGACTGGTCGGAGCCCAAGGTGGAACTGGAAGAGTTGGCCGACAGTGTGACTACAGCACACCCGGCCATTTCGCCTGATGGCAATACGCTCTATTTTGTTTCGGATATGCCCGGCGGATTAGGGGAGAATGATATATGGAAAGTCACCCGGGGCCAGGGCGGCAGCTGGGGAAAACCAGTAAATATGGGAGAATCGATCAATACTCCAGGGAATGAACTCTATCCCTTTGTACACAACGATGGTTCGCTCTATTTCTCAACAGACAGCCGGGTGGGTCTCGGGGGTCTGGATATTTATAAGGCGACCATTGATGAAACAGGCAGCTGGAAACTGGAGAACATGAAACCTCCAATTAACTCCCCCGAGGATGATTTCGGGATAGTTTTTGAAGACGATATGGAGCGGGGGTTCTTCAGTTCTTCGAGGAAAGGCCGGGGCAATGATGATATTTTTTCCTTTGTCCTTCCACCACTTGAATTCTCAGTAAGCGGGGTGGTACGAGATGAACGCAATGATCAGATCCTCGCCGGTTCAACGGTTAAATCTGTGGGTAGTGACGGGATTACCGTGGAAGCAAACACAGGAGAGGAAGGAAGCTTTAAATTCATGCTCAAACCGGGAACTGACTATGTATTTATTGCCAGTCAGCCGGGTTATCTGAATGGAAAAGAGCGGGAGTCCACTCGTGGATTGGATCAGAGCAGGGAGTTTGAAGTAACAATTTACCTGGCTTCTATTACCCAGGTCATTGAATTACCCAATATCTTCTACGATTTTGCAAAATGGGATTTGAGGCCCGAATCCATGGTTTCGCTGGATAACCTGGTGGAAACCCTGGATGACAATCCCAACGTAACCATTGAGCTCATGTCACATACCGACTCCAGGGGTACCCCTGCTGATAACCAGGAACTGAGTCAGAAAAGGGCGCAATCGGTTGTCGATTACCTGATATCCAAGGGAATCCAGGCCGACCGTCTGAAGGCAAGGGGTTACGGAGAGTCTCAACCCAAAGTGGTGGATGAAAAGGTGCTTGCCCAGTATGACTTCCTGGAGCTTGGAGATGTTCTGACCGAAGGGTTTATAAACCAGCTGGGTAGCGCAGAACTTGTGGAAAAAGCACACCAGGTAAACAGGCGGACCGAGTTCAGGGTGCTGTCTACAGACTATATACCACAAAACTAATCGAGATGAGTCAGTCTTCCCGGTACCTGCAGCGTGGAGTCTCCTCCGGCAAGGAGGATGTGCACCAGGCCATCAGGAATGTGGATAAGGGTCTTTTTCCTGGTGCTTTCTGCAAGGTCATACCCGACATGCTTACCGGGGATCCCGATCATTGTCTGGTCATGCATGCCGATGGTGCCGGAACAAAATCTTCCCTGGCTTACCTGTACTGGAAGGAGACAGGAGATCTCTCCGTTTGGAAAGGGATCGCACAGGATGCCATTGTGATGAATCTGGACGACCTGCTGTGTGTTGGGATTACCGGGGATATTCTTCTATCGTCCACTATAGGCAGAAACAAGCGAAAGATTCCGGGAGAGGTTATCTCCGCCATTATTAATGGAACTGAAGAATTTCTGGAGGAACTGCGGGAAATGGGTGTTCCCATATACAGTACCGGAGGAGAGACGGCCGATGTGGGGGATCTTGTCAGGACGATCATTGTGGATTCTACGGTCGTGGCACGCTCCAGGCGTTCCGATATCATTGAAAATCGAATCGTACCAGGAAATGTGATCGTTGGGCTTTCATCGTCCGGCCAGGCTACTTATGAGAAGAGCTATAATGGAGGTATGGGCAGTAATGGATTAACTTCTGCCCGGCATGATGTATTTGGAGGATACCTGGCCCGCCTGTACCCGGAGAGTTTCGATCCGGATGTACCCGCTGACCTGGTCTATTCGGGAAGCCGCAAACTAACAGAGGCCATTGAGGGAGTGGGGCTCGATGCAGGAAAGCTGGTGCTTTCTCCAACCCGGACGTATGCACCGGTGATCAGGGAGGTACTGGAACAATACCGGGACAGGATCGACGGGATGATACACTGTTCTGGTGGAGCCCAGACAAAAGTGTTGCATTTCGCCGGAAATGTACACATCATAAAAGACAAGCTCTTCCCCATACCTCCGCTGTTCAGGCTGATCCAGGAAGAGTCCGGGACCTCCTGGAAGGAGATGTACCAGGTATTCAATATGGGACACCGTTTTGAGATCTATACGGATAAGAACAGCGCTGAAGGGATCATTGAACTGGCCGGTAAATACGGGATAGATGCACAGTGCATTGGCC
>JAHEEC010000216.1 GCA_024640885.1 Bacteroidota bacterium
TCCATCTATCCCAACCAGACCGGAGATGTGAAACTTGAGGCCAACATGGAATATCGCTTCAGGCTCTTCTGGAAACTGGAGGCGGCCCTGTTCATGGATGTGGGCAATATCTGGTCCCTTTCCTCGGTGGATGACAGGGTGGGAGCCGGGTTCGATTTCTCACGCTTTTATAAAGAGCTGGCTGTG
Source organism: Bacteroidota bacterium (assembly GCA_024640885.1). GTDB lineage: Bacteria > Bacteroidota > Bacteroidia > Bacteroidales. Next base: position 187 of record JAHEEC010000216.1, read on the forward strand.
GGGACCGGGGTCGGGACCCGATTCGTGTTCAGTTTCTTTCTCCTGAGGCTTGATCTGGGCGTTCCGCTCCGCAATCCTTACCCCGTCGAAGGTTCATCCTGGCTGCCAGGGAACGCCGGGATCACAGGCAGGGACCTCACTTTCAATATTGCAATTGGTTATCCATTCTGAGCCGCACTTACCCGGTCAATTCAGACGACCTAAATTGTTCTCTTTAAAGTTGTTGAATGTTTGTGAGGTTCCGGTGCCTCTTCTATTATTTACCATTAATCTGGTTGATATACTCAATATTTATTCTAATTTTGTTCGCTCGTTTTAAACTCAATGTCTTAAATCCGTTTGATCATGTCCAATAAAATTTTAGAGGTAGTAAAACCTGGTGTGGTTACAGGCAAGGATGTACAGAAACTCTTTGCGGTGGCCAAACAGAATGAATTTGCCATACCTGCCGTAAACGTGGTAGGGACCAACTCTGTCAATGCAGTCATTGAATCTGCCCGGGAAGTGAACTCCCCGGTGATTATCCAGTTCTCCAATGGCGGTGCCATTTTTTATGCAGGGAAAGGACTCTCCAATGAGAACCAGAGGGCTGCCATTGCCGGAGCAGTGAGCGGAGCCAAGCATGTTCATTATATGGCCGAGGAGTACGGAGTACCCGTAATTCTTCATACCGACCACGCCGCAAAGAAACTGATCCCATGGATCGACGGATTGCTGGAGGCAGGTGAGAAGCATTTCAAGAGCTGGGGTAAATCTCTGTACAGCTCGCATATGCTTGACCTGTCGGAGGAGCCGCTGGCAGAGAATATTGAGATATGCAAAAGGTACCTGGAGCGAATGAGCAAGATTGGCATGACCCTGGAGATCGAGCTTGGAGTCACCGGCGGCGAGGAGGATGGTGTGGACAATACGGGCATGGACAACTCCCTGCTCTATACACAACCTGAGGATGTGGCCTATGCCTACGAAGAGCTCTCAAAGGTAAGTGACCAGTTTACCATTGCCGCGTCCTTCGGGAACGTCCATGGAGTCTATAAACCCGGCAACGTGAAACTTACGCCAAAGATCCTGGATAATTCCCAGAAATTTGTGCAAAAGAAATATGGACTGGGTGCAAAACCGCTCAACTTTGTCTTCCATGGCGGTTCCGGTTCCTCCCGGAGTGAAATCCGCGAGGCCATTGGCTACGGTGTGATAAAAATGAATATTGATACCGATACCCAGTGGGCCACCTGGGACGGGGTCAGGAAATTTGAGGCAGCCCACCACGATTTCCTGCAGGGCCAGATTGGCAACCCGGAGGGAGATGACAAACCCAATAAGAAATTTTATGATCCCAGGGCCTGGCTCAGGGAGGCCGAAAAGTCAATGATCGATCGCATGAAGGTGGCTTTCGATGACCTGAATTGTATTGACAGGCTCTAGAGGATTGTGATGTTGCAGGGCGGAAACGGGGAAAGAGACAGTTTTAGCAGCAAGTTCGGGGTGATCGCGGCAGCAGCCGGATCGGCCATCGGGCTGGGGAATATCTGGAGGTTTCCCTATGTGCTTGGACAGAACGGGGGAGGGGCGTTCCTGCTCATCTACCTTATATTCATTGCGGCCATCGGGATCCCGGTGATGATGTCGGAATTTGTGATAGGCAGGTCCGCCCAGCTAAACCCGGTGGGTGCCTTCAAGAAACTGGCCCCTGGAAAGAAGTGGCACCTGATCGGGTTGCTGGGGGTGGTTTCCGCATTCATAATTCTTGCTTTTTATACGGTGGTGGCCGGATGGACCCTTGAGTACCTGGTGCAATCGGTGAAATGGATGATCATGTCAAACAAGATCGGCTTCAGCCAGATGGACAACCATGCCGTGCGAAGCTTTTTCAGCAACCACTATGAATCTTTCATTTCAGGCATATGGCGGCCCATCATCTGGTTCCTGTTGATGATGTTCTTTACCGGTTACATCGTCGTTTCAGGCGTCAAGAATGGCATCGAAAAATATGCCAAGGTGCTGATGCCCGTCCTGCTTGTGTTGCTTTTGGTCCTGGTGGTTCGCTCCCTCTCCCTGGAAGGGTCCCGGGAGGGATTGCGGTTTCTGTTCAAACCCAATTTTTCCACCATCAGGGAGGCCCCTGTAAAAATTATCATTGAAGCCCTTGGCCAGGCATTCTTCTCCCTGTCCATCGGGATGGGGACATTGATCACCTATGGGTCCTATATCCGCAAAAAGGAGAACCTGGCCACAACCGCTGTCAATGTGGCGGTTGCAGATACACTTATCGCGGTGATTGCCGGGATGGCCATATTCCCTGCTGTCTTTGCATTCGGCATTGACCCGGGGGAAGGTCCTGACCTGGTGTACATCACCCTGCCCGTGATCTTCCAGAGCATGTCCGGGGGACTGATCTGGGCGTTTATGTTCTTCCTTCTGCTCTGTTTTGCCGCCCTCACCAGTACCATTTCGGTGCTCGAGGTGATTGTGGCCTATTTTTCAGAGCAGCTGGACATGTCACGCAAAAAGGCAACCGTACTGGCCACAGTTTCAGTGGGGTTCCTGGGGATTATCTGTACGGTTTCCCCTAAATTCTTTGGTGTTTTTAACGCCTCACCGGACCTGCTGCTACCTTTGGGTGGATTCTTTATTGTCCTTTTTATCGGATGGTTCTTAGCCGGTAACAAATCCAGGGATGAGCTGTCAAGCGGGGGCATTTATAAGGCACGCTACTACCGGTTGTTCATTTTCCTGGTAAAGTTTGTGGCACCGCTCGCCATTGCATTCCTTTTTGCCCTGGGTGTATATTCCCGGGTCATTACTCTATTTCCCAAAATCGGAGGCTGATGGGCCGAACTCCGGCCACATTAATCCCGGATGATCAAAAAGATCCGGAGGGAACTCTATTTACTGCCCCGCTGGGAACAGAAGGCACTTCTTCTGTTGTCCCTGCTTTTGATCCTGGGTATTGCAGCACGGATTGGGGTGGGGCTTTTGCCTGTCCGGGAGCCCCCCGGCCTGGAAGATTTTATCAGGGAATCCAGGGCCTTAATCGCAGCCTTTGCTGAAGCGGACAGCTTGGAAAGGATCACCGTTCGGTCCGGGGAATCAAATGGGAAAGAATACGTAGCCCCCGAACCCCCGAACCGCGTTTCGCAGAGCCGGGTAATTGCCGGCCCCGTCAACATCAACAGGGCCGATTCTGTGCAACTGTTGCCCCTTCCCGGCATCGGTCCGGTATTCGCCGGTCGCATCATCAAATACCGCAACCTGCTGGGTGGATTTGTCTCCGTCGGTCAGCTCAACGAAGTATATGGATTGAAGCCGGAAACCGTTCATCAGATCAGCGAATCAATCTGGATTGATTCATCTGCAGTGAGAAAGATCCGCCTGGACAGCATCAGCTTCAGGGATCTTCTCAGGCACCCGTACC
>JAHEEC010000217.1 GCA_024640885.1 Bacteroidota bacterium
CCAGCATCATGCGCTTCCATTTGGCCAGGGAATGTACGATCTCGGCCACGGTCCCTTCCATATCCTTTACCTCGAAGGTTACGGGCCGCTCGGTACCATTCAGGTCATCATTGATCCCGGTTCCCCGTTGCACGAAAAGGGGCGCCGTGACCCTGCGCAGCTTCAATTCGGCAGCGAGGTTGGATTCAAAAAAATCCTTCACCAGCTTGATGGCCCTCTCAGTCTCCTTCAGGGAAAGGATCGGATCGTAGTTCTTGGGGATGACCAGTTTCATAATAATTTCATTTCGTAGGTTAAATGGGTCTACAAATAACAGATTAATATATGGCAATTCAAAATGATTTCAAATCGGAATTAAATCACCCTAATGCAGGAATGTGATGTCCCCTTTGTAAAATCCCTGTTCACTATCGGTATAGGTGATCCAGGCGTTGAAGACATAGACACCGGCTGCAGCCAGTTTCCCAGATTCCAGGTATCCGTCCCATCCCACATACACCTCGTTGGACTCAAAGACCTTCTCTCCCCAGCGGGTATAGATAATCAGCCGGAGTTCAATGGCATTCTCCATATAGGGGTGGAACACGGTATTATCCACGGAATTCTCGGTCCAGTGCCCTCCGCTGGGGCCCGTGCCGTTCCAGACAAAGGCATTGGGGAACTCGCTCATTCCTTCACCTGCAATGATGGTGATCAGGGATTCCTGCACCATTGTATCCGCGCAGTCATTCTCGCTCCAGGCATATAAGGTGATGGTAAAAGTGCCCTCTTCGCCGTATATGTGGGTGGCGTCCTGGGCCGGGGAGGTATTCCCATCCCCGAAATCCCAAAGGTAGTTGGTCGCGTTGATGGAGTTATTCTTGAATTTGAAAACCTGTTTCAGATTCGTGGCAGAGAGGGGATATGCGTTAAACAGTGCGGTGGGAAGCTGGTGGATGGAGACGGAATGAAGGGTGGTGTCGGTGCCCGACATCCCGTAAGCAATAAGCTTCACATCATGGACCTTGCTCTGGTAAAATGTATGGGTCGGGTAGACGTCCGTGGAGAATGTCCCGTCATCAAAATTCCACAGGTAGGAATCCGCGTAGACACTGGTGTTGCTGAAGGTGATCTCCAGGGGAGGGCAGCCCACTGAATCGGGCTCAAAAAATGCGTTGGGAGGAGGTGGAAGGATCTGCACACGTTTGGTGATGCTGTCGCGGCAGTAGTCGTTGTAGGTAGTCAGTTCAATATCGTAAAATCCGGGCTCATCGTACCGATGGGTGTTTGGATCCTTTACCACATCCGTCTCCCGGTCTCCAAAGTTCCATAAATAGGACCAGTTCCCGTAACTGGAAGTGTTGATCAGGTACACATTGGTCTGGGGATATTTCTGTATTTCAGGAGAAACAAAGAAGTCGGCCACCGGTGCTTCATAAATCAGGACCGAGTCCTTGATGGTATCCCTGCAACCGAAATAGGATTCTGCTATCAGCTGAAAATGGAAGACACTGTCCATATGGAAGACCTGGTAATAGGTGGTGTCAATCACACCGTCAAGGGTGTCCACGCGGAAATAGAGGGAATCACCCTGGGGGATGGTATAGGTATGGGTGATGGATTCAGACCGGGTAATTGTTGAATCATTGTCCCCGAAGTTCCAGTAATATTTGTCATATCCCTGCCCTGCGAGAAAATCCACATCCACGGGGCTGCACCAGTCATCATAGCTTGCGGTTACCGTTATATCCGGGAGGCTGAGCACTTCAATGACCAGGGTGTCGTTCAGGTCGGTGTCACAGGTATTGCTACCGTGGTGTTCTATTACTTTGTTGAGGATATATTCATTAATTCCGACCCGGTTGTTCAGGAACAGCGTAAATGTATCTGCCTTAAGATTAAAGAGTGTGTCGATTGTGCCCCTGATCTCCACCACCAGGTCGAACCTGGAGGTATCGGAGCCTGTGATAACAATTTCTGCAGTGGAGCCGTTATCCGGACGCTCGCACCAGGCTGTATCCCTGTTCAGGATCTGAGCCCCCGGTATATCAGCCACCCTTACTTCAATGGTGGCATTTCCCGAACAACCTGAAGCATCAGGAAATGTGGTGAACCGGATCTCATGGGAACCCAGGCCTGCAACCGCAGGGTCAAAAATACCTGTATTTGCGTCGGTGATCCCGTTTCCGGTCCAGGTGCCCTGGGCAGGAGCCGATGCCAGGTCATATGGCGGGTCATAGATACAGAAGGGGTCAACCGGTGTGATGGAGGCTGCCGGGGCGTCCCTGACCGTGATATCGACGGAGTCGGACGAGGAGCATGCATTTGCATCCGTGATCTTGTAAATGATCTCATGGGTTCCGGGTTGGGCTGCCTGTGGGCTGAATTCCCCTGAAGAGGGATTGGTGATCCCGTTACCTGAAAAAGTGCCCCCGCTTGTGGCCACCTGCAGCACAATGGGATCGTTGAACTCGCACATGGTGTCCACCGGTGTAATGGTTGCATCGGGGATCCCCACGATGCGGATCACCGAACGGTCCGTGACCGGTGGCTTGTCGGGATACGGGTTGCAGTAGTTCCAGTACCTGAGCTCCACTTCAAATTCCTCTCCCACCAGGTTGTCGTCGGCCACGGTGATGGGCAGGCTCTGCTCACTGGAACCGTGGACCGGTCCGGGCAGGGTGATCACCGGCCCCTCGTAGGGCCAGGGTCCCGTATAACCATCCACGCTCACCGGAGTGGATGAGGACATGCTGTTGTTTGTGCCATACACCCACTGGATCCACCTGGTATCTTCGTTGGGTACATCATTCTCCTGGGGAGGCACACAATTGAAGAGGGTCCCGTCATCGAAACGCATGGTGGCCCCGTTCCCAACGCACACCGGGTAGACGTCGGGCTCCGCATTGACATGCCCTCCATTTTCATTGTCCGTATCCCATATGGTTACGATCTGCTCCTGTGAGGAGGAGGTGCAAACCACCCCGTTGACCACCAGGGTGGCCTCCGGATGGTAATTGCACTTGTCGTCCTGGGAAGTATAGGTATGGTTTGCATCGGCTGTAAAGGTGCCCGACGGGCCCTCTGTGGCAGTAACCCTTTCGGAGGAACCATCATCCCATACATATCGCACCTCAACCGCGGTGCCGGCATTGTTCACCCCCACGTATGTCACGTTCCAGTCCACTTCAACCGGTGAACATAACTTGTCGGGTACGATGGAGTTGGCCTTGGAGAGGATGCTGCAATTCTGTCCGGTACCCTTGAAGGAAAGGAGCAGGAAGAGGGTAGTACAGAGCAGAAATGCCTCTCTTTTCATGGAAGAAAATTATGAAATATTTATTTAATAGTCGTTAAAGTCCCATTTCCCCCGGAACGGCCTGGTGAGCATCCGGTTGGCATCCTCATCATCAATGAACTTCTCGTGTGACGGTGCCCACTTCAACGGACGCTCCAGGTCATAGGCCAAATTCACGATGTTGCATACCGAAGCTGTCCTGTGGCCCGTTTCCACATCCGATACGGGACGGGTCCTGTTCCTGATGGCATCCACCCAGTCCTGGTAATGGTTGTCACTGCGGTAGAGGGGTTTGTCACTTCCTTTCAGTTCCATCT
>JAHEEC010000028.1:0-21169 GCA_024640885.1 Bacteroidota bacterium
AAACGGGGAACTATGCCATGGTATTTTACTCCTTCACGGGGTTTGGTCATCCATGGGCCCACCGCTGTCCTCCACTCCTGGTAATGGGCTGTCTCCTTGTGTGCGGCAGCAGCGGATACATCATCATAAGCCTCATAGAGCGCAAAATCGGTGGGGCTCTCCTCCATCTGAAGCACATCAAACCTCAGATTACCTGGTTCTTTCACCGAGAGATGATGATTCTTGGTAGTGGCGCGGATGAAATCATCCACATTTTCAGGTTTTACCTTTACGTGAACAATGGTTACTATCATGGTTTTTTATTCTATGGAGGGTTGAGTGGATCGTGAGGGCATACCAATGTTTTTAATTTTCGTTGAAACAGCGACATTCCATCAAATTACGAATAATCTCTTAATTGGCAAAGGTCACTCAGTGGACATTGGAAGCGGGGATTGCACCGGAACCGGCCAGGTAAACCTTCACGAGACGCCCGATAAAATGGAAAAAATATAATATTACCTGAATAATTTACTTTGCAATCGATTGCGGTATGAACGCACCACCAATTTTTTATAATTTTAGCAAGGTTTTGATCGGTGAAAAAGATTAACTGGCAGAAAGTACATGATTAGGAAAAAGGATGTCACTATTTATGACATTGCCAAGGCCCTCAAGCTTTCACCTTCCACGGTCAGCAGGGGGTTGAGGGACCATAAATCCATCCGCAAGGAAACCCGGAGGCGGATCCTTGCCAAGGCCATGGACCTTGGTTATCAGCATAATACATTTGCCAGCAATCTCAGGAGCAATCGCACTTATACAATCGGACTTATTCTGCCCCGCCTCGACAGTTATTTCATGTCCACGGTCATCTCGGGAATTGAAAAGGTTGCCAACAAACGGGGTTATAACCTTGTGATAAGCCAGTCAGAGGAGACCTATGAAAAGGAAAAGGCATGTATATCAACCATGTTCAACCTCAGGGTCGACGGCTTGCTCTTCTCCTTAGCCTACGAAACCAAAAACCTGGACCACCTCAAAATGTTCCAAAAAAGGGGAATCCCGGTAATTTTCTTTGACCGGGTATTTGACCAGTCTGATCACCTCAGCATTGTAATTGATAATTTTAAGGCCGGTTTCGAGGTTACAAACCATATGATCGAGCAGGGATGCAAGCGGATCGTTCACCTCGGGGGTGATTTAAAGAGGAACGTATACCGTGACCGTTACAACGGCTACCGGAAAGCGCTTAAGGACCACAACCTGCCTTTTGACCCGAATATCGTTTCCATTGGTCCAATGAATGAGGAAGCAGGCATCAGGATGGTGGATAAAATGATCAGGATGGAGCAGATTCCTGATGGGATTTTTGCGTCCAATGATGTGTCTGCGGTGGCATGCATTTGCAGGCTAAAGCAAAATGGCTTTCGCATACCCGAGGATGTGGCCGTGGCAGGATTCAATAACGGTCCCATTTCGAAGGTGGTGGATCCAAATCTCACCACTGTAAATTACCCCGGTGAGGAGATGGGAGAGGTGGCAATTACCACCCTAGTGGATATGCTGGAGGATTCATTGGCCCCCAGTGTGAATACCATCGTGCTCAAACACCAGTTGATCGTCAGGGCCTCAACCCAGCTGCATGCTGCTTCTCAGTGCAGGCCCTAGTTCACGGGCCATGGAAGCCGGGCACCTCAACGCTTGGTCTCGATGATGACCACCCCGTTGCTTCCCTGGGCCCCGTAAATGGCGGCCATTCCATCCTTGACCACGTTGATGGAGCCCACATCGCACGGGGAGATCCATTCGATGTTGGGGGTAATGGCCCCATCCACCACATACAGCGCTTCATTGTCGCTGTTGACGGAATTGAGTCCCCTGATATAAATTGTGCTCCCGCTTACCACCACCCCTGCGAAACGGCCCTTGACCAGGTCAAAAATGTTGGCATAATTGCAGTACTCATTGTTCTCCTGCTGAAGGTGGCCCACTGCATAGGTAAGCTCATCCTCTTTCATATAACCATACCCAACGGCCAGTTCCCGGTTTGATTTTGAGTCCATAAAGATCAGGTTAAAGAGCAATGAATCGGTTTCGGGCCCGATCTTTTCCGAGACGGACCTGAAAGCCTTTGGTTTGATCCTGATCATGTCCTCTTCGAAACAAACGATGGAGAAGTGTCCAAGGGAGTCTGACAATGCAACGGATTTGGCTTTTTTTGCAGTGACTTTGATATTCTGAACGGGATAGGTATTAAAGGCGGTCAGTGTGCCATAGACCACCCGGTTCTGTGCGAGGACCAGGGAGGAGAGCATTGCAGCTGCCACCATTGCTGCCATTTTTTTCATTCAAACTGGTTTTTAGATTCGAATCATGAACAGGTTTTCATTTCCGGTCCGCCAGGGGAAAAGCAGGTGGTTCCGGATCCTTATTCTTTCCTGGTCTCTATCACCACCACGCCATTGCCCCCCCTGGTGCCATAGATTGCCGCATTGCTGTCTTTAAGCACCTCGATGGACTTGACCTGGCAGGGCTGGATCCAGTCAATGCTGCTGGTAACCACTCCATCCACCACGGTCAGGGCCTGTGTGGCACCCGGTGTAAAGGAATTTACCCCACCCCTCACATAAATGGCACTCCCGCTGACCGTAACCCCCGAAAGCTGTCCCCTGATCAGTTCAAAGATGTTGGTATAGCTGCAAAAGTTGTTGTTCTCCTGCTCAAGATGGCCAACCCCGTAAAGAAGGTCCTCTTCACTTACAAATCCATAACCGACCGCTCTTTCCCGGTTGGCCGGTGAGTCCACGAAGAGAAGGTTGATAACCAGTGAATCCGTATCAGGGCCGATCCTTTTGTTGACAGGCCTGAAGGTCTTTGGCTTTATCTTTATGACGTCATCCTCAAAGCATACGATGGAGAATTCTCCGAGTGAATCACTGGTGATGGTTGCTTTGGATTTCTTGGTTGTAATTTCCACATTCTTCACAGGGTATGTATTAAATACCGTAAGTTTTCCATGGACCACTTTGTTCTGGCCAAAGACAAAAGCGGACAGGAGCATTCCTGCAACAATTGTGATTATATTTTTCATCCTGGTTGGTTTTAAAGAGATTATTGGTTTCAGAGAGATTAAAGGTACCACAACTTTCCCATAATCGATAACTGACCACTATCTTTTTGAATGGGACGGGCCTGGATATGAAGGGTCCCGTGAATATATATTGCTAACTTCGCCTCCGGAAGATCCGCATATGAATTACCTGTCGGCAGAGAATATATCAAAGTCATTCGGAGATCAATCTCTCTTTGAGGGGATTACATTCGGACTGGCCAAGGGCGACAAGTCAGCCCTGATCGCCAGGAACGGAACCGGAAAAACCACCCTCCTTCGCATCCTTGCGGGGAAGGAATCAACCGATTCCGGGGAATTCACTTTCCGCAACGGGATCAAAACCGCTTTCCTGGAACAGACCCCCGACCTTGATAATTCCCTGACCATCGATGAACTGATGCTGCCGGCCAATGAGCAGCTCTTTTCAGTGATCCGGCATTACGAAAAAGTCCTGGTGGAACATGCGGAGCACCAGACTGCGGAGACCGAGCGGATGATGGAGCATGCCGTCAATGAAATGGACCTTGCCAATGCATGGGATTATGAAAGGCGCCTGAAACAGATGCTGGATCTCTTCCGGATCACCGACACCTCAAGGCATGTCTCCAGCCTTTCAGGAGGGGAGCGGAAGCGCCTCGCCCTAGCCCTGGCGCTGCTGGACGAACCCGAATTGCTGATCCTTGATGAGCCCACGAACCACCTGGATATCGATATGATCGAATGGCTTGAAGGATACCTTTCACAATCTAACCTTACCCTGTTGATGGTGACCCACGACAGGTATTTTCTTGACCGGGTATGCAACAGGATCATGGAGCTGAGCCAGGGGAAGCTCTATCAATACCAGGGTAATTACGAATATTTCCTGCAGAAAAGGGCTGAAAGGGAAGAGCTTCAACAGGTTGAGTCCCACCGTGCAGGTCAGCTGATGAAAAAAGAGCTGGAGTGGATCAGGAGATCGCCCAGTGCCCGCACCGGAAAGTCCAAGGCTCGGATTGACGCCTTCGAGGGAATCAGGGAGAAAGCCATGCGGGTTTCGGATGAGGGTGACCTTAAGTTGAAGGTTAAGGCACCCCGGCTGGGCGGCAAGATCCTGGATCTTGACAAGGTCTCGAAGCAATTCGGTTCGCTTTCCCTGATGGCCGGGTTCAGCTACAAATTTACCAGGGGGGAGCGCATAGGGGTCATTGGCCGGAACGGAACGGGCAAATCCACCTTTCTGAACGTGATATCGGGTCATGAACCCCAGGACGCAGGCATCATCGAAAGGGGTGAAACGGTGGTGATGGGGTATTACCGCCAGGAGGGACAGGAATGGAGAGAGGAGATGAGGGTGATCGATGCAGTGAAGGAGATTGCTGAGGTGGTACTCATGGAGGATGGACGGTCCATATCGGCATCGCAATTTCTGGAACAGTTCATGTTTCCGCCTGAAGCGCAATATAAGCGAATCTCAAAACTGAGCGGAGGGGAGCTCAGGCGATTGCATCTGCTTGCGGTCCTGATCAAGAATCCCAATTTCCTGATCCTGGATGAGCCCACCAATGACCTGGACCTGTTTGCCCTCAATAAACTGGAAGAGTTCCTGATGAGCTTCAAAGGGTGCCTGTTGATCGTCTCACATGACAGGTATTTCCTGGATAAGCTGACAGACCACCTTTTTATCTTTCAGGGAGACGGGGTAATCAGCGATCATTATGGAAGTTATTCGGATTACCGGAAAGCGCAGGATCCGGTGGGGACCCAGGCCCGGAAATCCTCCACCCGGGCCGGTATTGAAAAGGAAAGCACTCTCCGGGAGAGAAGTCCTGCCCGGGAGAAGACCAAACTGACCTTTAAGGAGCAGCAGGAGTTCAAACACCTTGAACAGGAGATCGAACAGCTTGAGAAGGAGAAAGCTGCCCTCGAGGAGGAAATGAACAGGGGTACCCTGGATTACGAAGCCCTGCACCGGAATTCCATGCGTGTGGCCAGGATCCTCGAGCTTATGGATACAAAGGTGCAGCGCTGGATGGAATTGGGTCAATACTTGTAAAAAAACCATTAATTTAGCCTTACATGGAAATGAAGAGGCTGGAAAAATTGATGGGGCTGGGTATATTCATACCCTCCCTTTTGTGGTTTTACTATCCGGCGGAATATATCCTTATTGCCAACCAGGACCAGGGGGTATTCATTACCACCTTCAGGCACTTCGCCACATTTCTGAACCGGCCAGGGGGTATCCTGGAATATGCAGGGCACTTTCTTAACCAGTTTTTACAGTTCCGGCTGGCAGGCGCCACGCTCCTTGCCGTGATCACCACTTCCGGCTATTTTGTGACCACAAGGTTGATCGCACGGGTATCGGGGGAAAAGAAATTCCTGATCCCGGCACTCCTCACCCCAATCCTCATGGTGGGAATGCACCACTATTATCCCCACCAGATCTATCATTCCGCAGGATTGATCCTTCCCATCGGAATGGCATTGCTTCTGCCCGGGGAGGGATTGATAAGAAGGATCTTCCTGGTCGCGGCGGTCCCCGCACTCTATATGGCCCTTGGCGGATTTATCTGGTTCTTTCTGCTGTTGCTCCTGGTCATAGAGCTTTCTGTAAAACACAAAATAGGCCTGGATCTGATCATCCTGGCAATTGTCTACCCGGTGATCATCGCCCTGGCAGCTGCCCGGTTTATCTACCTGGAACCGTTGAAGGACCAGTTGATCAACCCGTTGCCATTCGGCCCGCATTACGGTACCTCAGTGATGCCCTATCTCTTTGTGGCCTGGATCCTGCTTGCAGCCATGCTTGGCCGGAGCACAGCCGGGTTTAAATTCATGAAACCTTCATGGCGGATCATTTCCGAGGCTGTGCTGTCCCTTGCCGGAACCGTCCTGATCCTGCACTTCACCTATCACAGGAAGAACGCTGAATTCTTCCAGATCGAGAAGTTTGCCATTCAGGAGGAGTGGAACGGTTTGCTCAGGTACAGTGCCCAGCACCCATCCTCGAACCTGTTCGGGTCCTTCTACACCAACCTTGCCCTGGCCAACACAGGAGCACTTTGTTCAGCCTTGTTCGATTTTCCGCAACCCTTCGGCAGAAGGGGACTGTGCTTCCCTTGGGAAGCCAGGGGGGAAATACTTAGAAGGGGGAGTGATTTCTTCTGGACCATCCATTTTGTGAATGAAGCGCACCACTGGGCCTTTGAATCCATGATCATTGATGGTTTCACGAGGCGCAACCTCAGCAGGCTCATCCAGACAGAACTGGTGCGGGGGAACCACACCGTGGCAGCGAAATACATCGATCTGCTCGGAAATACACTTTTCAATGGAAAACTGGCCGGGCACTACAGGGGCCTGCTCAACGACCGTGAAGAAATGGAAGCGGACCCTGAACTGGGGCCCAGGTTAAGTGGTGCTCCGGAAGGGGATTTCTTTACCGATGGCATTGACCTTGAGAAGAACCTGAAGTTGTTCCTTGAAAACTACCCATCCAACCGGCCCGCCATGGATTACCTGATGGCACTGTTCCTCCTTGAGAAGGATGTGGAAGGGATTGCAGCATATCTTCCGCAGTATATGAACCTGAGTGAGGGCAGGATCCCTGTATTGCTGGATGAAAGTCTCCTGGTGTACATGATCACCCACCGGGAGGAAAACCACATGGAAATGAGGGTTTCCCAGAATACACTGGGGAGATTTGAAGATTATACAGCCATACTGCGGCAATACAGGGATCAGGCGGAAGCAGCCAGGAGGCTTTATCCGTCCTTTAAAAATACATTTTGGTTTTACTTGAATTTCACACCTTTGCCTCCAAAATAGAGATGATGAAAATGGGACCTGTCAGTGTTAACCGGCTCTGTACCCGGATCATGCTCCTTCTCTTCCTTGAGTTCATGACAGGGTGTGGAGATTCCAACGTCGATCCGGGGGAACGACTTCAGCCCCTTGCGGATCAGCCTGAAATATTCCCCGATTACAGGGACATTACCATCCCCCCCAACATTGCGCCGCTCAATTTCCAGGTTAAAGAGGATGGTGATGATTTCCGGGTGCTGTTGGAGGGGGAGAACGGCTCGGTGATGAGGATCAGGTCAAGGGATCGGAACCTGAGGATCCCGCCTGACCGGTGGGACAGCTTTTTAAAGGAAAACCGGGATGCCAGCTTCAGGGTGACCGTCCAGAGGGCTGAAGGGAAAAAATGGAGGGCCTTTGCGCCCTTTGTGATCCGTGTGGCACCTGAACCCATTGATCCTTTTCTTGCCTACAGGCTGATCCCTCCCGGTTATGAAACGTGGTCCTCCATGGGGCTCTACCAGAGGGACCTTACCTCCTTCAGGCAGAAGCCCATCATTGAGAACCGCTATGTTGAAGATAACTGTGTGAACTGCCACTCCTTCTCCGCCGGGAGCAGTGAAAATATGTTATTCCACATCAGGGGTTCGCTGGGCGGGACCGTCATCAAAAAAGGGGAGAAGATCGAAAAAGTCGACCTGAAGACGTCGGAGTCCCTTTCCGCCGGGGTCTATCCGGCCTGGCATCCATCGGGTGATTACATCGCATTTTCCACCAACAAGATCGAACAGTATTTCCATGCCCACCCGGAACTCACCATCGAGGTGATGGACAGGCATTCCGACCTGATCATCTATGACACAGAGAAGAAGCGCGTTACCCATGTGCCCGGAACCATGGGGGATGAGCACATGGAGACCTTTCCATGCTGGTCACCCGGCGGGAGTGAGCTCTATTTCAGCCGTTCGGATGCCAGTGAATTTACACCTTATGATTCAATCCGGTACGACATTTACCGCATGGCATTTGATCAGGAAACGGGGCAGTTCGGAGAGCCAGAGCCCGTATTCCTGGCCACTGACAACCAACAGAGCGCCTCCTTCCCAAGGATCTCTCCGGACGGGAAATACCTGTTGTGCACTGTCCACGCGTATGGAACATTTCCCATCTGGCATCCTGAGGCGGACCTGTGCCTTGTGGATCTTGTCACCGGCAAACCTTTGATGCAGGAATTTGTAAATTCCAATGACACCGACAGCTACCACTCCTGGTCATCGAACTCAAAGTGGATCGTATTCAGCAGCCGGAGGGACGATGGGCAGTATACAAAGCTATATATAAGCTATTTAGATAATGATAGCCAGTTCCGGAAAGCCTTTCTTCTGCCCCAGCAGGATCCCGGTTACTACCAATCGTTCTTTTACTCTTACAACCGGCCGGAATTGATCACCGGCTTTATTGACGTGGATCCGAGGGAGTGGATCAGAACCGCCACCGGAAAGTGAAATGCCATTCAAATAAAACCAGCAATCCAATGAAACACCACCTCTACACTGCCTCCTTCCTGCTCTTGTCAACCTTACTGTCTGGACAGGAAGTGACCATTTCCATAGAGACCGAATGCAGTGCCACGGTACTGCAAACAGATAGGGAAAACCGGCTGCAGACCATCTATTTCGGGGAGCCCCTGGGTGACGAGAAGGAGTATCCGGAAATCTCCAAAGGAACCCAGTATTATGATTCAAATGCGGGTATATATAATTCGGTGTACACTCCGGCAGGTACATGGAACCTGGCCGAACCGGCCATCCAGGTAGTTCACGGGGACGGTAATGCCTCCCTGGAACTCAGATACATCAGCCACAGGAAGGAACAGATTGACGGGAATGTTTCCGAGACGGTCATTGTCCTGGGCGATGATCTCTACCCTTTCCGGGTTACCCTCCATTATATGGCATGGAAGCGGGAAAACGTAATTGAACAATGGGTGGAGATCGAACATGACGAGGAGCAACCGGTATTGCTGAAAAAATTCGCCTCCGCCAACCTCTATTTCCCCCGGGAGGAGTTCTACCTGACCACCTATCACAATGCATGGGCAAAAGAGATGCAACCGGAAGAATCCAGGTTGTCCAGGGGGATCAGGAGCATTGATTCCAAGCTCGGTACCCGGGCCATGCTTCTTCAATCCCCGAACTTTATCCTCTCCCTGGACCAGCCGGCATCTGAAAACAGTGGATCGGTGATCCTTGGACAGCTGGCATGGAGCGGAAATTTCAGGTTGGATTTTGAGGTGGACTCCTACGAAAACCTGCGGTTCATTGCAGGCATCAATCCCTACGCTTCTGAATACAGGCTTGAGAAGGGCAAGGTCTTTAAAACCCCTTCGCTGGTCTACGCAGTTTCCCACCGGGGGACCGGTGAGGCTAGCCGTGGCCTTCATGCCTGGGCACGGAAATACCGGGTGCTGGATGGTGAGGGTGAAAGGCTCACATTGCTGAATAACTGGGAGGCCACCTATTTCAATTTTGACGAAGACAAGCTCGCAGGGCTGTTTGGCGATGCACGGGAACTGGGTGTGGACCTGTTCCTTCTGGATGATGGGTGGTTCGGTAACAGGTACCCCAGGAACAACGACAGGGCCGGACTGGGTGACTGGCAGGAAAACGTGGATAAGCTGCCCCACGGCATCGGGCACCTGGTTCGTGAAGCAGAGAAACAGGGAGTGAAATTTGGAATATGGATCGAGCCGGAGATGGTCAATCCTAAGAGCGAATTGTATGAAAATCACCTGGATTGGGTCATCAGGCAACCTGAAAGGCCCGAAAAGTATTTCCGCAACCAGCTGGTGCTGGATCTCTCCAACCCCCGGGTGCAGGATTTTGTCTATGGGATCGTGGACAGACTCTTTACTGAAAATCCGGAGCTGGCCTTTATAAAGTGGGACTGCAATGCGCCAATCTATAACGCCTATTCGGCTTACCTTGAAGCAGAGGGCATTCCCCAGTCTCACCTCTACATCGAGTATGTGCATGGATTGTACAGGGTGCTGGACCGGGTGCGGGAAAAGTACCCCATGGTGCCCATGATGCTCTGTTCAGGAGGAGGGGGCCGTGGTGATTACCGGCTGTTGAAATATTTCACGGAATTCTGGCCCAGCGATGATACCGAACCTGTGGAGAGGATCTTCATGCAGTGGGATTATTCCTACTTTTTCCCCTCAATAGCGGTCGATTGCCATGTGACCAACTGGGGGGAGCAGCCCCTGAAATTCAGGGTGGATGTGGCCAGCATGGGTAAACTTGGATTCGATATCGTGGCCGGGGAACTGACCGAAAATGAAATGCAGTTCTGCAAGGAGGCCGTACGCAATTACCATTCCTTCAAGGAGGTGGTATGGCACGGTGACCTCTACCGCCTGGTGGATCCCCACAAGAATGACCTTGCCTCACTCATCTACGTGAATGATCAGAAGACCAGGGCGGTATTCTTCAATTACCTGGTGAATGAACGGTACATGATCACGGCCACCGAGGAACCCATTAAACTGCAGGGGCTGGACCCCTCAAAAATATACCGGGTAAAGGAGATCAACCTCTTCCCGGGAACCGGGTCCAGGATCAAGGGGGAGCAGGAGTATTCGGGTGACTTCCTCATGAAGGTGGGAATTAACCCCGCGGTGAGCCTGAGAAGGACCAGCGTGGTCATTGAGATCAACGAAGCGGTCCGGTAATTCCCTGGAGTGCCCGGTTATTTCTTCGGCCGATTGCCTTTCTTTTTATAACCGCCGCCCTTTTTTTTGTAATCCCGGCTCTTGTGATCCCCGTAGGCTTTGCCTTTATCAGCCTTTTTGCGCTTGGCTTTTTCCCTGAAGCCGAGCTCATTTTCTCCCTTGCGTTTCCCTTTCTCCCCTTTGCGATTCTCCTGGTAAGGGGTTTCACTGTAGCGGTCCACTGCAGATTCAGGTTTGGAAAGATCCACTGTCACCCGCCTTCCCTGGAAACTTACCTCCCGGCTGAATGCCCGGAGCACATCCGATTCAAATTGTTTATCCACTTCGAAAAAGGAGAATCCCTTCATAATATCGATCTTGCCCACATCGACGCTCCTGTTCCTTGTCTCCTCCTTGAGAAGTCCGATAAGCCTGGTGGCATTCAGGTTGTTCTTGCTTCCGAGGTTGATATGGAAACGGGAGTATTCCTTGGAGGATCGCCTGGCGCCGCCCTTTTTCTCATTACCGGGGCTCTTTTTTTCCCTGGAAGGGGAGGACTCCACGTTCAGGTCAGGGGCATCTTTATAGTAGGAAAGGAACCGGTTGAATTCGTAGGATACAAAATGTTTGATGAGATCCTCTTTGCTAAGCCATTCAAGCTTCTTTGAGATCTCAGGGAGAAGCACCTCGATCTGTTCGCTGCTTACATCCACATTCTCCACCTTGTCGATCAGGTGGAACAGCTGTTTCTTGCAGATCTCCTTTCCGCCGGGGACGGGTTTCCGTTCGAATGGTTTTTTAATCATCTTTTCCAGGCTCCGGATTCTTGCGGTCTCGCGGGTATGCACGATTGAGATTGAGATCCCGCTCTTCCCGGCCCTTCCTGTTCTCCCGCTTCGGTGGATGTAGGCATCCAGGTCATCAGGGAGGTTGTAGTTGATCACATGGGTCAGGTCATTCACATCCAGGCCCCGGGCCGCCACATCAGTGGCCACGAGCATTTGCAGGTTCCTGTTCCTGAATCGGTTCATTACATAGTCGCGCTGGGCCTGTGAAAGATCCCCGTGCAAAGCGTCCGCATTGTACCCGTCATTCATAAATTTGTTTGCAACATCTTTGGTTTCCTGGCGGGTGCGGCAAAAGACGATCCCGTAAATGTCGGGATTCATGTCGGCTATTCGTTTCAGGACCTCATACCGGTACCTGGCCGGAGTCATGTAATATTCATGCTTCACATTCTCGGCCCCTGCATTTTTCACACCCAGGGCGATCTCCTCGGGCTGATGCATGTATTCATTGGAGATCCGGCGGATCTCGTTGGGCATTGTGGCAGAAAAAAGCAAGGTTTGTTTGGTTTCCGGGGTCCCCTCCAGGATCTTGTCAAGCTCCTCTTTAAATCCCATGTTGAGCATTTCATCGGCCTCATCCAGGACCAGCCACCTGATTTCATTCACCTTCAGGATCTGACGGCCAATCAGGTCAAGGACCCTCCCGGGAGTGCCTACTACGATCTGCCCCCCCTTCTTCAGGCTCCTGATCTGTGTATCAATGCTGGCTCCACCGTAGACGGGAACTATCCTGAAATCCTCTATGTATTTGGAATACTTTTTCAGATCGCTGGAGATCTGAATGCAGAGTTCCCGGGTGGGGCACAGGATGAGGCTCTGGATTGATTTGCTGCCGGCTTCGATCATCTGGATCAGGGGCAATCCAAAGGCGGCGGTTTTTCCGGTACCTGTCTGGGCGAGGGCGATCAGGTCCCCGCTGTGGCTCAATATCCTGGGGATCACCTTCTCCTGGACCGGGGTGGGTTCCTGGAATCCCAGTTCAGTCACAGCTTTCAGGATGGATTCATTGAGATCCAATTGGTCAAATAACATCATAAGGGATTCTTAATTCTTGCGTGAAAATAAGTAGGGCAGCCGGAAAAATTACAGCCGGCACAAAGGTAGGTTTATTTTGTTGAATATCAAGTTTTAAGTTGAGCGGGAAACCCGGAATAGGCAACCGGTTGTGACTTTATGGTCTTTTCCTTGAATTTATGGTGTAAGATACCGCCAGGTTGAGTATCTTAGCCCCTGAATCAAAAACAAGAAAACAATTTATGGGAAGATCGCAGGAATCATTTAACAAGAAAGAGGTTAGAAAGAAAAAAGAGAAAAAAAGGCTCGACAAAGAGAAAAAGAGGCTTGCCAGGAAAGACGACAGCAAAAAGGGCGGACTGGATGACATGATCGCCTACGTGGACGAAAACGGAATGCTTACCGATACTCCCCCGGATCCTGCAGCCAAGAGAAAAACAAAAGCTGAAGACATTGAAGTCAGCATTCCCAAGCAGGACCCCTCCCTTAAAGCGGATCCCATCCGCAAGGGTAAGCTCACCTTCTGGAATGATTCAAAAGGATATGGATTCATCAGAGACTCTGAGACCCAGGACAGCATCTTTGTTCACGTGAACGAATTCCAGGATGACATCATGGAGGGCAACGTGGTAACCTTCGAGGTGGAAAAGGGACTGAAAGGTCCTGCAGCGGTCAGGGTTAAGCTTGTGAAGTAAATCTGCTTCTCGTTCAGAATCACAGGATAAGGCTATTTTAAGACAATGCAGCCGGGGAATAATTTTCCTGGCTTTTCTTATATTGTTTCCGGCTCACAGCGGGGCACAACCTTCCTTTTTTAACAAATAACACCCTTTTTTTAACATTTGAACTTTAAACCTCAGGGGAGCTTAGGGGTCTTACTTACAGAGCTTATTTTAATTAAGACTAAATAAATGACATATAGAACACTGATTATTGGAACACTATTACTCTTTGCAGGAATTCACGTGGCTCACGCCGCGGCCTCTCCATGGGAAGCCGAACCAGATCCTGACAACCCTCCCCGGGGTATCATTACGGGAAAAATTGCTGAATCCAACTCCCTTGAACCAATGGAATACTCAACCATCGCCGTTTACTCTGCAGAGGATTCGACCCTGGTAGGGGGGACTGTGAGTGACCCTGAGGGAAATTTCGAGGTGATCAAGCTTCCCTATGGCCATTATTATATTGAAACCAACTTCATCGGTTATAACAAAAAGGTGATTGAATCGGTACTACTGAGCCCTGAAAACAGGAGCCACGATGTGGGCCTCCTGGAGATGGAGCTGAGCACGCAATCCATCGATGAGGTGGAGATCGTGGGGGACCGGAAGCATGTGGACTACAGGTTGGATAAAAAGGTGATCAGCGTAGGCCAGGATATCAATGCCGCCGGGGGCACCGCTGTGGATGTGCTGGAGAATACCCCTTCGGTATCCGTGGACATTGAAGGAAACGTTTCATTGCGCGGTAGCGGCAGTTTTACAGTGTTGATCGATGGCAAGCCCAGTGTGCTTACCGGGAGCGATGCACTGCGACAGATCCCGGCCAATGCCATCGAGAACATTGAGATCATCACCAACCCATCGGCAAAATATGATCCTGACGGAAACGCGGGGATCATTAACGTGGTGATGAAACAGCACTCCCAGCGGGGTACCAACGGGATCGTGAATGCCTCAGTGGGGATCAACAATAAGTACCGTGCCGATTTTCTGTTGAACCGCAAACAGGATCGCTGGAATTTCTTTCTGGGGGGGAGCTACAACAACAACCTCAATGCCGGTGAGCTTACCCGCGATCAGATCACCTTCAATGATTCGGTGGACAGCTACATGGAAGCCGATGGGCTCTTTAATTTTAAATGGAGCGGGACCCAGCTCAAGGGCGGGATCTCCTACGATATTTCTGAAAAGGCCACCATATCCCTGGAGGCAAGCGGCGGGAACCACGGTTTCATGATTGACAGATCCAACCGGACCCACGAATATACCATTCCTGCTTCGGAGGATATCTATTACGTGAGCAGCAGCATCATGGACCGCGCGGGCACTTACCTCAGCCTCAATGCCAACTATACCCAGACCTTTGACTCAAAGGATCACAAGCTCACCGCCATGGCCTTCTACTCGCGGAGCAAGGGCAACTCGGTGAACAGCCAGGATGACTACAATACGGGGGCGGATTACAACATCGAGGATGTGGTATCTGAAAGTTCCAGGGGCGTTGAGGGCTCGGATGAATATGAAATCAGGTTACAGGTCGATTACACCCGTCCCATGGGAGAAAATGGGAAACTGGAAGCCGGATACCAGGCCAGGATCGATGATGAATTTGAGGATTATGTGTTTGAGGATTTTGATCACACGGGCCAGGAGTGGGTGGAAAATCCCCTCTACACGAGTGAACTCCTTTTCTTCAGGAGCATTCAAAGCGCCTATGCCACCTATGGCGGCAGGTGGAACAATTTCCAGTACCAGGTTGGGTTGAGGGGTGAGCATACCTACCGGAACATTGACCATGAGGTGTCGGACAAAACCTACCTCATCAACCGGTTTGACTACTACCCGACCATCCATCTGGCCAGGGAATTCAGGAATGACAACCAGCTTACGCTGAGTTACAGCAAGCGGGTGGACAGGCCCAGGGGATGGCACCTCGACCCCAATGTGAGCTATGTGGACCCCTATACCATCAGCGTGGGGAACCCGGGCCTTGAGCCCGAATACATCCACTCCGTGGAGCTTGGGTATCAGAAAGGATGGGGCATGAATTTTCTGGCCCTCGAACTCTATTACCGAAACACGAAAAACCTGATGTCAAGGGTGACCGAGTATAACGATTCCCTGCAACTGTTCATACTGAAAAGGGAGAACCTGAACCAGGACCACTCCGCAGGGGCCGAGGTGATGGTCAACTGGAAACTGTGGAGTTGGCTGACAGTCAACGGGAGTTTCACACCATATTACTATGCACTCACCGGGGAGATCAACGGGCTGGCAGTGGATGAAAGGAGTTTCAACTGGAGTTCCAACATGAATACCACCTTCCAGATCACTCCCACCACCAGGCTCCAGGCAAATATGGCCTACCGGAGCAAGTCGGTGACAGCCCAGGGATCCACCACCGGTTTTTACTACATGAACCTGGCATTCCGCCAGGACATGTTTAAAAGGAAACTTTCTGCCACCCTGCAGTTGCGGGATGTCTTCGGGAGCGTGAAGAGGGAGAATTTTAACTATGGACCGAATTTTGAACAGCACCTGGTAAGGATCCGCGAGCCAAGGGTACTAACCCTGACCCTCAGTTACAAGATCAATAACTATCGTTTTGAGACAGGCGACCGCCAGGGTGGGGGTGGAGGAGACATGGATATGGGTGGCGGGCTTTAATTAAGCAAACGTACCCCGGTGGGGATAATTCCTCCCGCCTTGATTATCAATTCCCGGATATTTTAAATACATTTATCCTGACCGGATGGGTACTGGCTGAACCAGTGACTCTTCCGGTTGTGGTGTGCCTGTTGTGAATACGGACCAAGCACAGGTACCCGCGGACCTTAATTCAAGCGGTATGAAGAAACTCACATTCACCATTCTCCGTGTGGCCATCGGATGGCATTTCCTGTATGAAGGGATTTCCAAGCTATTTATTGAAAACTGGTCGTCACAGGCCTACCTGGCCAACACCTCAGGCTTCCTTTCAGGATTCTACCACTGGCTGGCCGGTGGGGAAACCCTGGTCAGCGTGGTCGATTTCATGAACATATACGGGCTGATCCTCATCGGCCTGGCCCTGTTCATCGGTATGTTTGTCAGGGCAGCGGCGGCAGGGGGAATCCTGCTCCTGGTGCTTTATTATTTCGCATACCCGCCCTTCGGAACTTCTTTGTTCGGGGGCGCAGACGGCCATTTTTTCATCGTGGACCGGAATTTCATCGAGGCCCTGTTGTTGCTCCTGCTGGTGGTTGCCAGGGAGCCGGGTTACGGGATCAACGCGCTTATCCGGGCACGCAGAAAGGAGACCGGGACAACCGATTCCGGGGATCCGGAACTTCAGCACTCCAGGCGTGAAGTGATCAGAAACCTTGCCACCCTGCCGCTGCTGGGCGCCATGGGATGGGGCGCCTTCCGCCATACCAAAAAGGATGTGGATGTGATGTCAGGGGCCACCATCCAGCTGAATTTTTCCTCATTGGGCGAGTTAAAGGGAGAGTTGCCCATGGGTAAGATCGGGGACCAGGAGCTCAGCAGACTGATCCTCGGCGGAAACCTGGTGGGAGGATGGGCCCATTCCCGGGACCTGAGCTATGTCTCCTCCCTGTTCAAGGCATACAATACGGAACGCAAGATTTACGAGACCCTGATGCTGGCCGAGCAGGCCGGGATCAACTCCATCAACATCGGTTTTGTGACCAACGAACTGATGGCCAAGTATAAAAAGGCCACAGGCAGCAAGATCAAAGTAATCTCCCAGGTGCACCCCGACATGGAGAAGAAGGACTACCTGGTGAATATCAACAAGGCCATCGATTATGGGGCAGATATGATCCAGGTGCAGGGGAATTGGTGCGACTGGCTGGTCAGGGACAATGACATGGAGGTGATCGAGAAGATGCTGGGTCACATTCGCGGGCAGGGATACGTGGCGGGTCTCGGTGCGCACACGGTTGATTCACTGATTGGATGTGAGGAGCAGGGGATTGTGCCCGATTACTACATGAAGACCATGCACCACGACAATTACTGGTCGGCCCATCCGGCTGAAAACCGCAAAGCCTACGAAGTGGACGGGGAAAAATTCCTGGACCACAATAAGTTCCATGACAACCTTTTCTGCCTTTTTCCAGAAAAGACCGTGGATTTCGTGAACCGGGCCACCGTCCCGGTGATGGGTTTCAAGATCCTGGCTGCCGGAGCCATCCAACCCGCAGACGGATTCAACTGGGCCTTTAAAAATGGCGCGGACTTCATCTGCGTGGGTATGTTCGACTTCCAGATCGTGGACGATGTGAACATCACCATTGACGTACTCAACAACCTGGAGGGAAGGCAGCGGGCCTGGTACGGTTAGTTGTGATCCGGGTCCCGGGGATTTGAATGAATATGTCGGAGGGAGGCCATCTTCCCCCTGGGCAGCGCTAATAAAAAAAAGGGGCGGGTCTTTGCTATTCCCGCCCCCCCGAGTCTCTGCAAGCAACCTAAAACTTTACTATTTACAACTGCTTTCTAAATTATGTTGTAATAAGCCTGCAGCAAGCCTTCTGTAAAGAGTCTATTTATAATCCCACCTCCTGGGTATCTCCAGCAGAGAATAGGTCGTTTGCTCAAAAAGAATATATAAGTTAGTTAATATTATGGTTCATGTCAAGGATATTTTAAGTAAAATGAATTTAAGATAAGGCGGTTATAACGAAAACCTCACCACTGTGATAGAAGGCCCCTTACCGGTTCGGAACCCCGAATATAAGGGCCATTTTCAGGGAGATCAGAATTTTGGTTAAATTGCATGTGGAGAAAATTTAACCTTGGAATTCCCACCCTTAAAACGCTTGTCATGAAATTCCGGACCCTTTCATTGTTTTTTCTTTTGCCCCTGATCATCCACACCTGCTCGCCCGGTGTCTCCACTTACGAAGAGACGCCCGACGGGATCATCGTATCGCTGGCCTCAACGGGAGATTCGGGACCAAAGCTCATCAGGGTACAGGTAATTACCGGCGATATCTTCCGGATCAGGGCCACTCCGGATACGGCCTTCCCCAGGCGGGAAAGCCTGGCGGTTTTACCGCTGGAAATGAACACCCCCCCTTTCACTGTGACGGAATCCGGAAAATTTGTGCAGGTGGCCACGGAAAAAATCGTGGCCAGGGTGTCCCTGGAATCGGGGAGTGTGCTCTTTACAGACATGGAGGGTAATCCAATCCTGCAGGAAATTGACAAAGGTGGAAAATCCTTCACCCCAATCACGGTGGATGAAACCAGCGGTTACTCCTTCCGGCAGGTATTTGAATCACCTGACGATGAGGCTTTTTTCGGACTGGGGCAGCATCAGAGCGATGAGTGGAATTATAAGGGCCGCAATGAGATCCTTTACCAGTACAATACCAAAGTCTCCGTACCCTTTGTGGTTTCGAACCGGAATTACGGGATCCTGTGGGATAACTACTCGCTTACCAAATTCGGGGATATCCGTGACTATTCAAACCTCTCCATGTTCAAACTTTATAACAAGACCGGAAAAGAGGGGGGGCTCACGGCCACCTATGTCACTGCGGAGGGAGAGACCTTCATTAAAAGGCCGGAATCGGAGATCGATTATGAAAACCTTACCGCGATACGGAAGTTCCCGGAGGAATTCCCTTTCTGGGAATCAAGCATTTCATGGGAAGGGGAAATTGAAGCGCACCAGTCGGGTGAATACGAATTTAAGCTGTATTATGCAGGATATACAAAAGTGTTCATGGATGGAAGGGAAGTGGTCCCCGAACGATGGAGAACTGCCTGGAATCCCAATACCTATAAATTCAGGTTCACCCTTGAATCGGGAAAGCGGGTTCCCATATCCATTCAATGGAGGCCCGACGGGGGAGTCTCCTACATCGGATTCAAGGCACTGGGTCCCCTGGATCCGGTGGAACAGGGAAAACTTTCGCTCTGGTCAGAAATGGGCCAGGCGCTGGACTACTATTTCATCCACGGGAAATCACTGGATGGAGTGATTGGAGGTTACCGCACCCTGACCGGGAAAGCCCCCATCATGCCGCAGTGGGCCTATGGATTCTGGCAGAGCAGGGAACGTTACAAAACCCAGGATGAGATCGTTGGTACCCTCGCCGAATTCCGCAAACGCGGCATTCCCATCGACAACATTGTCCAGGACTGGTCTTACTGGAAAGAGGACCAGTGGGGAAGCCATGAGTTTGATCCGGAAAGATTTCCGGAGCCCGGGAAAATGGTTGATGACATTCATAAAATGAACGCCCATGTGATGATCTCGGTCTGGCCCAAGTTTTACATCAATACGGCGCACTATTCAGAGTTCAATAACAACGGCTGGATATACAGACAGGCCGTGGAGGACAGCATCCGTGACTGGATCGGTCGCGGACATATCGGCTCATTTTACGATGCCTATTCTGAAGGCGCCAGGATCCTGTTCTGGGAGCAAATGAACGAACACCTCTATTCGCTGGGATTCGATGCCTGGTGGATGGATGCCTCGGAACCGGACATTCTATCCAATTCCAGCCTGGAATACCGGAAACTGCTTTCCGGACCCACTGCCCTGGGCTCCTCCACCGAGTTCTTAAACACCTATTCCCTTGTGAACGCCGATGCCATCTACCATGGCCAGCGCAAGGAAGATCCCAACAAGCGTGTCTTCCTGCTGACAAGATCCGGATTTGCAGGCCTTCAGCGTTACAGTACGGCCACCTGGAGCGGGGATATCGGGACAAGGTGGGAGGATATGAAAGCACAGATCTCGGCGGGCCTGAATTTTGCCCTTTCGGGGATCCCCTACTGGACCATGGACATCGGGGGATTTTGCGTGGAGCGAAGGTATGAAAGGGCAGATGAGGGGAGCGATGACCTGGATGAATGGAGAGAGCTGAATACCCGGTGGTACCAGTTCGGCACATTTCTTCCACTCTTCAGGGCGCACGGGCAATACCCCTTCCGGGAGGTGTTTCACATTGCGCCAAAGGAACACCCGGCCTACGAGGCCATCGTCAATTACAACAAACTGCGCTATAGGCTGATGCCCTATATCTATTCGATTGCCGCACAGGTTTATTTTGAGGATTATACAATCATGAGGGGACTGGTGATGGATTTTCCGGAAGACGATCAGGCCATCAAAGTGGGTGATCAGTATATGTTTGGTCCCTCTTTCATGATCTGCCCTGTTTACCGGTACAAAGCCAGGGAGAGGGAGGTGCTTTTCCCCGCATCCGGCGGATGGTATGACCTCTATTCGGGCACTTATACCGAGGGTGGACAGAAACTTTCCGTAGAGGCCCCTTACCAAGAGATGCCCATTTTTGTGAAGGCCGGCTCCATCATCCCCATGGGGCCCGAGATCCAGTATGTGGGCGAGAAGCCCCGGGCACCCATTACGCTGTTCGTCTATGGAGGGAAGGACGCGTCATTTACCCTCTATGAAGATGAGGGGGTGAATTACAATTACCAGCAGGGAGCCTGCTCCAGGATCAGGTTCAGTTATGATGAGGATTCCAAATCCCTTTTAATTGGTGAACGCGAGGGTGATTTCGAAGGGATGGTGCGGGAAAGGGTCTTCAACCTGGTCGTGGTGAGCCGAGATAACCCGGTGCCATTTGAGCCAACCACCCCTCACCAGAAGGTGATAACTTATACTGGGAAGGAGATTTCCGTAGAGCTTTAGTCCTTAAAAGGACCGGATGCCATTTTACCGGTAATATTCTTATGAAGTATATTAGATATTTTGTTTTTACACATAAACCATCTCAATTCAAGAAACGATGATTCGAAAAACTCCCAAACCACTGATCCGGACTGCCGTTATATTACTCTCCGGTATCGCCCTGTCATCCTGCACCAGCAACAACTGGCCCCAGTTCAGGGGTCCTGACAGCAACATGGTGGCCAAAAATACGAATCTCCCCGACCAGTGGGGGGAGGATACAAATGTCCGCTGGACCTATGAAATGGACGGGGAAGGATGGTCCTCCCC